>NZ_JBHYJB010000042.1:0-659 GCF_042740175.1 Streptomyces sp. NPDC059009
AAACGCCCGGTTACATTCCGAACCCGGAAGCTAAGCCTCACAGCGCCGATGGTACTGCAGGGGGGACCCTGTGGGAGAGTAGGACGCCGCCGAACAATTCTTCAAGGACCCCTGGTCCCAGCGTTCACGCTGGGACCAGGGGTCCTTTTTGTTTTGCTGAATTTGCCGAAGCGCGCCGACTGCCTGGCTGCGCGAGAATGACTGCGGTACCGAAGACTAGGAGTCACCGATGTCCACCAACTCTCCCGACGAGCGACCCGAGCGCGACCAGCGCCGCCGGGACAGTGGTGACCGGGACCGGGGCGGATACCGCGGCGGACCTCGCCGCGACAACGACCGTGGCGGCTTCCGTCGTGATGACCGGGACCGTGGTGATCGCGGTGACCGCGGTGGGTTCCGGCGGGACGACAACCGTGGTGGTGGCTTCCGCCGGGATGGTGACCGTCCCTCGTACCGTCGTGACGACCGTGACGGCCGTGACGACAGCCGTGGCGGCGGGCGTCCGCCTTTCCGACGCGACGACCGGCCGAGCGGGCCGCGCCGCGACGACCGGCGCGACGACCGTGACCGTGGCTTCCGCAGGGACGGCGACCGTCCCTCATACCGTCGTGACGACCGTGACCGGCGTGACGTTCGTCGTGATGACCGTGATCGTGGTG
>NZ_JBHYJB010000042.1:758-100388 GCF_042740175.1 Streptomyces sp. NPDC059009
GAGCGTGGTGGGTTCCGGCGCGATGATCGCCCGGACCGGCGTGATGGTGGGGATCGTCCCTCGTATCGGCGTGACGACCGGGACCGCGGTGACCGCGGTGACCGCGGTGGGTTCCGGCGGGACGACAACCGTGGTGGTGGCTTCCGCCGAGATGGTGACCGTCCCTCGTACCGTCGTGACGACCGTGACCGGCGGGACAGCGGTGACCGTGACCGGCCCTCCTACCGGCGCGATGACCGGCGTGATGACCGGCGTGACAACGACCGTCCCTCGTACCGTCGTGACGACCGTGACCGGCGTGACGTTCGTCGTGATGACCGTGATCGTGGTGAGCGTGGTGGGTTCCGGCGCGATGATCGCCCGGACCGGCGTGATGGTGGGGATCGTCCCTCGTATCGGCGTGACGACCGGGACCGCGGTGACCGTGGTGGGTTCCGGCGGGACGACAACCGTGGTGGTGGGTTCCGTGGGCGGGACAACGACCGGGGGCGTGGGCCGCGGCGTGATGACCGTGGTGGGCGGCCCGGTGGGTTCCGTGGGCGGGACGATCGGCGGGACGGGGACCGCGGTGGCTTCCGGCGTGATGACCGGGAGCGGGCCGATCGCGAGCCGATCAAGCGGCTGCCGATCCCCGAGGACGTCACCGGGCACGAGATCGACAAGGACGTGCAGCAGGAGCTGCAGAGCCTGCCCAAGGGGCTTGCCGAGGACGTCGCCAAGAACCTGGTGATGGTCGCCAAGATGATCGACGAGGACCCGGAGCTGGCCTACGGGTACGCGAAGGTCGCGCTGCGGCTCGCGTCCCGTGTGGCCGCCGTGCGGGAGGCGGCGGGCTTCGCGGCGTACGCGAACCAGAAGTACAGCGAGGCACTCGCCGAGTTCCGGGCCGCGCGGCGCATGACCGGTGGTGTGGAGCTGTGGCCCGTGATGGCGGACTGCGAGCGCGGGCTCGGGCGGCCCGAGAAGGCGCTGGAGATGGCCGGGGCGCCCGAGGTGCACAAGCTCGACAAGGCCGGCCAGGTCGAGATGCGGCTCGTGGCCGCCGGTGCCCGGCGTGACATGGAGCAGATCGACGCCGCCATCGTCACCCTGCAGAGCCCCGAGCTGGCGTCGAACTCCGTGCAGCCCTGGACGGCGCGGCTGCGGTACGCGTACGCCGACGCGCTGCTCGCGGCCGGGCGTGAGGACGAGGCGCGCGAGTGGTTCGCGAAGGTCATCGAGTCCGACAAGGACGGCAGCACCGACGCCTCGGACCGGCTCGCCGAGCTGGACGGAGTCGAGTTCGTCGACGCCTTTGACGAGGGCGATGAGGGCGATGAGGGCGATGAGGGCAACACCGGTGATGTCCGTGACGCGGACGGCGGCGAAGGTGCGGCCAAGAGCGAGTGAGTGAACGCGTGAGCGTGTGAGCGCGTGAACTGAGGGCGGGGCTTCGATGAGGCGAAGCCCCGCCCTTTTGTTGTCTGTTGTGTTCGTTCAGTCGGTGAGGCTGCGCAGCACCAGGCCCGTCGCGGGCTTCGGACCGAACGACGTGGACTTGCGGGGCATCGTGACGCCCAGGCGGGCCAGGTCGCGGACGACCCCCTCGCGCACCGGGTGCATGAGGACGGCCGTGCCGCCGTCGCGGTCGGCCTTCTCGACCGTGGCCTCGGTGTCGTGGATGTACATGATGTGTTCCGGGGCGTCCGGGATCTTCCAGATGTGGTCGAGCAGGGTCGCGTGCAGGACGGTCGCGTCCAGGCTGCGCCACGCCTCGGGCTTGTCCGCCGGGATCGTGCGGGAGAGGAGCTCGGGGGACGGGCGGTCGACCAGGTGGAAGGCGCCGTCGCCCGCGAGGACGAAGGCGTTGCCGTGCGCGGACGCCTCGGCGAGGGCTTCCAGGGCGTGCGGGAGCGGGCCCTCGACCGGGCGCACACGGAAGGCTCCGTCGAGCGAGGCCAGGGCCTCGGCGAGGGGGAGCCGGCGCAGATAGCGGTGGATCGCGCGGACCCGCAGCGGATACCGGGCCGAGTCCACGAGCAGCACCAGGCCGTAGTCCCAGGGGCTGGGCGAGGGGTGCTCGGTGCGCAGACGCAGGTTGGTGGCCCAGCGGTGGTGGCCGTCGGCGATGAGGGCCTGCTGGTGGGCGAGATCTGACCGGATCTGGTCGAGTTCGGCGGGGTCCGTGACGGCCCACAGACGGTGGCTGAAGCCGTCTTCCGTCGTGGTGGAGAGCAAGGGTGCGCGGTGGATGGTCCGCTCGATGACCGCCGTCGCGCCCGTGGCGTTGCCGTCGCCGAGGTAGGTGAGGAGCAGCGGTTCCAGGTTCGCGGCCGTCGCGCGCATCAGGGCGGCGCGGTCCTCGACGAGGTGCGGCATGACGTCCTCGTGGGGCAGGACCACGCCGTCGGCCGCCTCGGTGAGCCGCAGGGCGCCGATGATGCCGCGCTGCAGTATGTCGCCGTCGCGCTGCTCGTACACGTACAGGCCGGCGGCCGGGTCCGGGGTGAGGATGCCGTCCGCGCGCCAGGCGTCGAGTGTGTCGGCCGCCTGTCGGTTGCGGGCGGCCGGAGTGGTCGCCTGCGGCAGGATGAGGCGGACGATGTTGTGCGGGTCGGCCGACTCGAGGTGGAGCAGGCCGTCCGGCCTGACGATCACGTCGTACGGCGGGGAGGTCACGGCGGCGAGACTGCCGACGCGCTCCGGGTCGTAGCGCAGGCCCCGGAACGGGATGAGGTCGAGACCGCCTGCGGCGTCCATGACGTCCGTATGACCCGCGATGTTCATTGAGGCATCGTATGTGTGTCCACGGCGTGCGAGAGGATCGGGGCAGTGGATCTGATGAGGAGCGATGTGTAATGAGCCAGACCGCGAGCCGGGCCACGGAGCGCAGCGGCAGCCGGAGCGTCAGGACGCGTCCCGACGGCAGCGAGCGGGCGTTGAACGAGGCGTACGACACGGCGCTGCTCGATCTGGACGGGGTCGTGTACGCGGGCGGGCTCGCGATCACGCACGCCGTGGAGTCGCTGGCCACCGCGCGGGCGGCGGGCATGCACCTCGCGTACGTCACGAACAACGCGCTGCGCACGCCGGACACGGTGGCGGAGCATCTGACGGAGCTCGGGATTCCGACCGGGGCCGGGGATGTCATCACCTCGGCGCAGGCGGCGGCCCGGCTGATCAGTGAGCAGGTGCCGGCCGGCTCCCGGGTGCTGGTGATCGGCGGCGAGGGGCTGCGGGTCGCGCTGCGGGAGCGGGGCCTGGTGCCGGTGGAGTCGGCGGACGACGAGCCGGTGGCGGTTGTGCAGGGGTT
Source organism: Streptomyces sp. NPDC059009 (assembly GCF_042740175.1). Taxonomy (NCBI): domain Bacteria; kingdom Bacillati; phylum Actinomycetota; class Actinomycetes; order Kitasatosporales; family Streptomycetaceae; genus Streptomyces; species Streptomyces sp. NPDC059009. Next base: position 4,051 of record NZ_JBHYJB010000042.1, read on the forward strand.
CGGCGGGCCCGAGCTGCCGTGGGGGCGGTTCGCGGAAGCCTGCTACGCGATCGCACGCGGAGTGCCGTGGTTCGCGTCCAACACGGATCTGACGATTCCGAGCGGCCGTGGCATCGCGCCCGGCAACGGCGCGGCCGTCGAGGTCGTCCGGATCGCGACGGGTGCCGAGCCGCAGGTGGCGGGCAAGCCGCTGCCCCCGATGCACCGCGAGACGATCCTGCGGACCGGTGCGAAGCGGCCACTGGTGGTGGGCGACCGGCTCGACACGGACATCGAGGGCGCGTTCAACGGGGAGGTCGACTCGCTGCTCGTGCTGACCGGGGTGACCGATGGCGCGCAGCTGCTCGCCGCCGTGCCCGAGCACCGGCCGACGTATGTGGACGCGGACCTGCGCGGACTGCTGACCGGGCAGCCGGAGGTGGTCGCGGACGGGGCCGGGTTCCGCTGCGGAGGCTGGACGGCGCGGGCCGAGGACGTGTCCCTGGAGCTGTCGGGGGACGGTGACGTGCTGGACGGGCTGCGGGCGCTGTGCGCGGTGGCGTGGACGGACGCGGGGGACGGGGCGTGTGCGCTGGACGGCGGGAAGGCGCTGGCGCGGCTGGGGCTCTGAGCCTTGGTGACCGGTGACCGGTGACCGGTGACCGGTGGTCTGTGGCCGGTGGCCCGTGACCGTGGCCGGTGGATGGAGCGGGGGATTCCGTGGGCCGGAACGGAGGACTTCCGGCGGTCGGAATCAGGGACTCCGGAGGATGGACCGAGGTGGAGGGTAGGCTAACCTAACCGGGTGTTGGTCGACAGTCCCCCCGAGCCCCGCGCGGAGACCGCCCCCGCGCCGCCCTCCAGCCGCCGAGCGATACGCGTCCTCGGACTGTTCGCCTCGGTCCTGGTGCTCGCCCTCATCGCGGCGGCGAGCATCGCGGTCGGCTCCAAGCAGCTGTCCATGGACCAGGTCTGGCACGGCCTCTTCCACGACTCGGGGACCTTCAGCGACGTCGTGGTCGGCGAGCGTCTCGCGCGCACGCTGCTCGGACTGCTCGTCGGCGCCGCGCTCGGCCTGGCCGGCGCGGTCCTGCAGGCGCTGACCCGCAACCCGCTGGCCGACCCCGGACTGCTCGGCATCAACATGGGCGCCTCGGCCGCCGTCGTCACCGCCATCAGCTTCTTCGGGGTCTCCTCCGTGAGCGGCTATGTGTGGTTCGCCTTCGTGGGCGCCGCGCTCGTCGGCGCCCTCGTCTATCTGCTCGGCGGCACCCGCAACGCGACCCCGGTGCGGCTCGCGCTCGCGGGCACGGCCATCACGGCGGCGCTCTACGGCTATCTGCAGGCCGTGATGATCCTGGACAACGCGGCCCTGGACAAGATGCGCTTCTGGCAGGTCGGTTCGCTGGCCTCGGCCAAGATGGAGACCATCTGGCAGGTACTTCCGTTCCTCGCCGTCGGCCTGGTCATCGCGCTCGGCCTGGCCCGGCCCCTCAACGCCATGGCGATGGGCGACGACACCGCCCGCGCCCTCGGCGCCCACCTCGGCCGCATCCGCGCCCTGTCGATGCTCTCGGCGACGCTGCTGTGCGGCGCCGCGACCGCCGCCTGCGGGCCCATCGTCTTCGTGGGCCTGATGGTGCCGCACGTCGTGCGCTCCTTCACCGGCCCCGACATGCGCTGGATCCTCCCGTACGCGACGATCCTCTCTCCCGTGCTGCTCCTGGGCTCCGACGTCGTCGGACGGATCGTGGCGCGCCCCTCGGAGCTGCAGGTCGGCGTGGTCACCGCGGTGCTCGGCGCCCCGGTCTTCATCTTTCTCGTACGACGCCGGAGGTTGGCGCAGCTGTGAAGGCGATACGCACCCGGGGCGGGCTCTCCGTCCGGCTCGACCTGCGCGCTGCCGTGGTCGTCCTCGCCCTGATCGTGGCCGCGCTCGTCGCGAGCGTCGTGCTCATCGGCACCGGCGACTTCGAGATCCCGGCCGCCGACGTCGTCCGCACCCTGCTGGGCAACGGCGACGCCGGGCAGGAGTTCATCATCAACGACCTGCGTCTGCCCCGGGTCCTCGTGGGGCTCCTGGTCGGCGGCTGCCTCGGGCTCGGCGGGGCGCTGTTCCAGTCCGTCTCGCGCAATCCGCTCGGCAGCCCGGACGTGCTCGGGCTCGGGCAGGGGGCGACCGCAGGGGCGCTCACCGTGATCGTGGTGTTCCACGGGAGTGCGACGCAGGTCGCCGTGGGGGCGCTCGTCGGCGGTCTGGTGACGGGGCTCGGCATCTATCTGCTGGCCTGGAAGCGGGGCGTGCACGGCTACCGCCTCGTCCTCGTCGGCATCGGAGTCGCCGCCTTCGCCACCGCCGTCAACGGCTATCTGCTCACCAAGGCCGACTTCGTCGACGCGGCGCGCGCCGTCGTGTGGATGACGGGGTCCCTCAACGGCCGGGACTGGGACCAGGTCTGGCCGCTGCTCGTGGCCTTCGCCGTCCTGGTGCCGCTCGTCATCGCGTACGGGCGTCCGCTGCGGATGCTCGAGATGGGCGACGACACCGCGTACGCGCTCGGCGTCGGCGTGGAGCGCACCCGGCTGCTGCTCCTGACGGTCGCCGTCCTGCTGACCGCGGCCGCCACCGCCGCGGCCGGCCCCGTCTCCTTCGTCGCGCTGACCGCGCCGCAGATCGCCCGGCGCCTCACCCGCTCGCCCGGACCCAATCTGATGGCCGCGACCTGGATGGGCGCCACCCTGCTCATCGTCGCGGACTGGGCCTCGCAACGGGCCTTCGGCGCCGACCAGTTGCCCGTCGGCGTGGTGACCGGAGTGCTCGGCGGCATCTATCTGCTGTGGCTCCTCGTCACCGAGCGCAAGGCAGGCCGCATATGAGGGCGGGCCGGCCGGACACGAAGGCAGGCCGGACATGACCGCGACGCAGAAGAATTCCCCGCTCAGCCAGAGGAGCAGTACCGCAGTGAACCGCCTCATCGCCGACGACGTGACCCTCGGCTACGACCAGCGCGTCATCGCGGAGAAGCTGTCCGTCGAGATACCCGACCACTCCTTCACGGTGATCGTGGGGCCCAACGCCTGTGGCAAGTCCACGCTGCTCCGCGCCCTGTCCCGGATGCTCAAGCCCTCGGCGGGCCGGGTCCTCCTGGACGGCAGCGTCATCCAGTCGATGCCCGCGAAGAAGGTGGCCAGGACGCTGGGGCTGCTGCCGCAGTCGTCCATCGCGCCCGAGGGGATCACCGTGGGCGACCTGGTGGCGCGGGGCCGCTATCCGCACCAGGGGCTGCTGCGGCAGTGGTCGGGCGAGGACGAGCGGATCGTCGAGGAGTCGATGGCGTCGACCGGCGTCGCCGAGCTCGCGGACCGCTACGTCGACGAGCTCTCCGGCGGCCAGCGCCAGCGCGTCTGGATCGCCATGGCCCTCGCCCAGCAGACCCCGCTGCTGCTCCTCGACGAGCCCACCACCTACCTCGACATCCAGCACCAGATCGACGTCCTCGACCTCTGCGCCGACCTGCACGAGGAGCAGGGGCGCACGCTGGTCGCGGTGCTGCACGACCTCAACCACGCGGCCCGGTACGCCACCCACCTCATCGCCCTGCGCGACGGCCGGGTGGTCGCCGAGGGGGCGCCCTCCGAGATCGTCACGGCGGAGCTGGTGGAGGAGACCTTCGGGATGCGCTGCCAGGTCATCGACGACCCGGAGACGGGGACGCCGCTGGTGGTCCCGGCGGCGCGGGCGCGGCGTGCGAAGCCGGTGAAGACGGCAGCGACGGGGGAGACGGCTAGAGCAGCGTCCTGAGGCGCAGCAGGTCGCGGAAGCCCGCCTCCAGCCTGACCCGGCCCGAGGCCCACGCCTTCGCGAAGTTCAGCTCGCCGCCGACCATCGCGACCAGGTCGTCGCCGGTCATCGCGAGCCGGATCTGGGCCTTCTCGCGGGGCGGCCCGGCATAGGTGTCGAGCACCTCGATCCGACCGTCCTGGAGGCGGCCCGCGAAGGTCGTGTCCAGGTCGGTGATGCGGCAGCTCAGCGAGCGGTTCAGGGCGGCGGCGCCGCGCACGTCGCCGTCGGCGGCCGCCAGGTTGTCCGAGAGTTGGTCGAGTGCGGTGCGGCACTCTTCGATCGTCGCCATCGTGATCGACGGTACTCCACGGCCACGAGGTAGCGTCGTGCCATGAGCGACTCGACGCCGGGCCCGGAGCCCGAGCTCCCGCAGGCCGAGGCCGAGGTTCCCGAGGGACCCGCGTACGACGCCGAGGTGACCGAGGAACCCGCGGACGACGCCGAGGTGACCGAAGAACCCGCGGACGACCCGGCCGCCCCCGCCCCGCTGGCCGTCCCGCGCACCCCCACCGGGAACGCCGAGGTGGACGCCCAGCTCGACCGGCTCGGCGACACCGACCACCTCGCCACGGACGGCCACATCGAGGTGTACGAGGATGTACACCGGGGCCTGCGCGACACGCTGACCGCGCTCGACGCACGCCCCGGCCCTCCCGCTCCCTCGGGGGAGCCCACCCCTACGTACAACAGGAGCTGAACCGAACGTGGCAGGAGTGGCACGCCGCCGCCTCGACGCCGAGCTGGTCCGCCGGAAGCTGGCGCGCTCGCGCGAGCACGCAAGCCAGCTGATCGCCGCCGGCCGGGTGTCCGTCGGCAAGACCCTCGCGACCAAGGCCGCGACCCAGGTGGAGACGGCCGCCGCGATCGTCGTCACCCAGGACGACAGCGACCCCGACTACGTCTCGCGCGGCGGCCACAAGCTCGCCGGGGCGCTGGCGGCGTTCGTCCCGCTGGGCCTCGAGGTCGAGGGGCGGCGCGCGCTGGACGCGGGCGCCTCCACCGGCGGGTTCACCGATGTGCTGCTGCGCGCCGGGGTGGCCCATGTCGTCGCCGTCGACGTCGGCTACGGCCAGCTCGCCTGGTCGCTGCAGAGCGACGACCGGGTCACTGTGAAGGACCGTACGAACGTACGGGAGTTGACGCTCGACGCCATCGACGACGTCCCGGTCGACCTCGTCGTCGGCGACCTGTCCTTCATCCCGCTCGGCCTGGTGCTGCCCGCCCTGGTGCGGTGCGCGGCGCCCGACGCGGACCTGGTCCTCATGGTCAAGCCGCAGTTCGAGGTCGGCAAGGAGCGGCTCGGCAGCGGCGGTGTGGTGCGCAGCGCCGAGCTGCGGGCCGGGGCCGTGCGCGAAGTGGCCCGGCAGGCATGGGGACTTGGCCTCGGCGTGCGGGGCGTGACCGCCAGCCCGCTGCCCGGACCTTCCGGAAATGTCGAGTACTTTCTGTGGCTGCGCGCCGGGGCGCCCGAACTGGACCCGGCGGACGTTGACCGTGCCGTGGCGGAGGGGCCCCGTTGACAGACACCCGAGCTCGTACTGTTTTCCTGCTCGCCCACACCGGACGGCCTGCCGCCATCCGCAGCGCCGAACTCGTCGTCGAGGGGCTGCTGCGCAGCGGCATCGGGGTGCGGGTCCTGGAGGCGGAGGCGGCGGACCTGCCCCTTCCGTCGTCGGTGCAGCTGGTCAAGGAGGCCACGCCCGCCTGCCTCGACGGGTGCGAGCTCCTGATCGTGCTCGGCGGTGACGGGACGCTGCTGCGGGGCGCCGAGTTCGCGCGCGCCTCCGGGGTGCCGATGCTCGGCGTGAACCTGGGCCGGGTCGGCTTCCTCGCGGAGGCCGAGCGGGACGACCTGGACAAGGTCGTCGACCGGGTCGTCACGAAGGCGTACGAGGTCGAGGAGCGGATGACCGTCGACGTCGTCGTGCACAGCAACGGCGATGTGGTGCACCGCGACTGGGCCCTGAACGAGGCCGCCGTGCAGAAGATGTCGGCCGAGCGGATGCTCGAGGTCGTCCTGGAGATCGACGGGCGGCCGGTGACCGGCTTCGGCTGCGACGGCATCGTGTGCGCGACGCCGACCGGGTCCACCGCGTACGCGTTCTCGGCGGGCGGCCCGGTGGTGTGGCCCGAGGTCGAGGCGCTGCTGATGGTCCCGATCAGCGCCCACGCCCTGTTCGCCAAGCCCCTGGTGACCTCGCCGGACTCGGTGCTCGCCGTCGAGACGCAGCCGCACACGCCGCACGGGGTGCTGTGGTGCGACGGGCGCCGGACCGTCGAACTGCCCGCGGGGGCGCGGGTGGAGGTGCGGCGGGGGGCCGTTCCGGTGCGGCTCGCGCGGCTCCATCACGCGCTGTTCGCGGACCGGTTGGTGGCGAAGTTCGCGCTGCCCGTGGCCGGGTGGCGGGGGGCGCCGCATTAGGGCACCCGAAGGGCAGGGCGCCGTACGGGGCTCTGCCCCTTTCTGCCGATCGTCCTTCGGGCCCCGTCGTCAAACGCCGGACGGGCTGAGAAGTCGCCGCCGCAGCACCATCCGCACCGGCAGTCCCGTGGCCAGCATCGTCAGCAGCAGCACGCCCCCGCCGATCCCGGCGAGCACCGGCAGCGGCACGTACGGCACCGGTGAGCCGTACAGAGTGCTGAGCATCGGGGCCAGCGTCACGAAGGCGACGGCGGCGCCGAGGAGCAGGGCCGTGCCCGCGACAACCACCGACTCCCACACCGCCATGGCCCGCACCTGCTTGCGCTGGGCGCCGACCACGCGAAGCAGGGCGAGGTCGCGGCGGCGTTCGAGGGAGATCATGGCGAGGGTGTTGGCGGCGGCAATCGCGGCGAAGCCCGCGTACAGGGACGTGCCCACGTAGTCGAGCCAGATCTCGCCCTTGGTGCCGCCGGAGCCGGTGTGGTGCGCGGCCGTCGTATGCGTGGCGATCTTGATCAGGCCGAAGCCGACGACCAGCACGAGCGGCAGCACGGCGGCCGCGAAACGGCGGGGCTGGGAGCGGACGTTGAGGGGCGCGAGGCGCGCGCCGGTGCCGCCGAAGCGGCCGACGAGGGCCGAGACCAGGCGGGCCGCGGGCCCGATGATGCGCGGCCCGAGCAGGCCCACGCCGAGGCAGAAGAGCAGCAGGACGAAGAACGCGGCCTGGCCCGCGTCCTCGGCGGACTGCCGGGTGAGCAGGACCGAGAGCGCACCGGCGCCGAGCACCGCGAGCACGCCGAGCGGCGCCCGCACCACGCCGAGGCGGCGCCGTCCCGCCGCGGCCTCGGCCAGGGCGCGGGCGGGCTTGAGCAGGGAGAAGCGGAGCGCGGAGAGCAGACCGCCGAGCACCGACGTCACCACGGCGACACCGAGGCAGACGGGCAGCGCGAGCCAGCTGAAGCGGAAGGTCACCTCCGGTGGGAAGAGGCCGTGCGTGACCATGCCGGAGGCCCACCAGCGTGCCACCAGGCCGCCGAGCAGGAAGCCCAGGAACGCGGCGGGCACGGAGGCCATGAGCGCCTGCACGGCGACGGCCCGGCGGACCTGGCGGGGGCGGGCGCCGATCGTGCGCACTAGGGCGAGCTCGCGGTGCTGCTGGGCGACGGCCGTGCCCATCGTCGAGGCGATCACGAAAATCGACAAGTAGATCGAGCTCATCAGGAGCACGACCGCCATGTCGCCCACGTCGTTGGCCGCCATCACCCGGCGCGCGTGCGCCGAGAGCCCGTCGCCGCTCGTGACGAGGAGCATCATCATCGAGGCGCTCACCACGGTCGCCGCGAACAGCGCGGCGACGGCGGTGCCCACGAACGCCGGGCGGTGGGCGCGCAGTGCGGCCCGGGCCAGTCCTGTACTCATGTCCACCAGGGTGGTAGGGCGGGGGCCGCGAGCGCGATGGGGCGGGCACCAAGATCATCTGGGGGATATCCCCACCACCGCCCGGGCGCCGCCGACCCCACTCCCGCGAGTGACAAGGCCGGTTCTGGGGCCCTTTGCGACCTGCGCCTTCGCGGACGGCTGCCGGGGGCCGTCGCACGGGAGCCCCATGACCTCGTAAGGTCTTGTTCCGTGTTGGAGGAGATGCGGATACGGTCGCTCGGAGTCATCGACGACGCGGTCGTCGAACTGTCACCCGGCTTCACCGCCGTGACCGGTGAGACCGGCGCGGGCAAGACGATGGTGGTCACCAGCCTCGGCCTGCTGCTCGGCGGGCGCGCGGACCCGGCCCTGGTGCGGATCGGCGCGAAGTCGGCGGTCGTGGAGGGGCGGATCGCCGTCCCCCAGGGCGCCGCCGCGGTCGTGCGCGCCGAGGAGGCGGGGGCCGAACTCGACGACGGGGCGCTGCTGATCAGCCGGACCGTCTCGGCGGAGGGCCGCTCGCGGGCGCACCTCGGCGGGCGCTCCGTGCCGGTGGGCCTGCTGTCCGAGCTCGCCGACGACCTCGTCGCCGTGCACGGCCAGACCGACCAGCAGGGCCTGCTCAAACCGGCCCGGCAGCGCGGCGCCCTCGACCGGTACGCGGGCGACACGGTCGCCGTGCCGCTCGCCAAGTACACGGCCGCCTACCGCAGGCTGCGGGCCGTCGCCACCGAGGTCGAGGAGATCACCACGCGCGCGCGTGAGCGCGCCCAGGAGGCGGACCTGCTGCGCTTCGGCCTCGACGAGGTCGCGGCCGTCGAGCCGCGCGCGGGCGAGGACGTCGAACTCGCCGCCGAGGCCGAGCGCCTCGGCCACGCGGAGGCCCTCGCCTCCGCCGCGACGGCCGCGCACGCCGCGCTCGCGGGCAACCCCGAGGACCCCGAGGGCGTCGACGCCTCGACGCTGGTCGCGGGCGCGCACCGGGCACTTGAGGCCGTACGGTCCCACGACCCGGCCCTCTCGGCCCTCGCCGACCGGATCGGCGAGATCGGCATCCTGCTCGGCGACGTGGCGGGGGAGCTCGCCGGGTACGCCGACGACCTGGACGCCGACCCGCTGCGGCTCGCGGCCGTGGAGGAGCGGCGGGCGGCGCTGACCCAGCTGACCCGGAAGTACGGCGAGAACATCGACTCGGTGCTCGCGTGGGCCGAGGAGGGCGCCGCGCGGCTCACCGAGCTCGAGGGCGACGACGACCGGTTGACCGAGCTGACCGCCGAGCGGGACGCCCTGCGGGGCGAACTCTCCGGTCTCGCCCAGGAGTTGACGCAGGCCCGGCAGGAGGCGGCGTCGCGGTTCGCGGCGGCCGTGACGGAGGAGCTGTCGTCGCTCGCGATGCCCCACGCGCGCGTGTCCTTCGACGTGCGCAGCACGGAGGTGGCCGAGGACGCCGACGGCGTGGAGGTCGACGGGCGCTTCGTCGCGTACGGGCCCGCGGGTGTGGACGAGGTCGAGCTGCTGCTCGCCCCGCACCCCGGTGCGCCCCCGCGGCCCATCGCCAAGGGCGCGTCCGGCGGTGAGCTCTCGCGCGTGATGCTCGCGGTGGAGGTCGTCTTCGCTGGCACGGACCCCGTGCCGACGTACCTCTTCGACGAGGTGGACGCGGGCGTGGGCGGCAAGGCGGCGGTCGAGATCGGGCGGCGGCTCGCGAAGCTGGCGAAGTCGGCGCAGGTGGTGGTCGTCACGCACCTTCCGCAGGTGGCGGCCTTCGCCGACCGGCAGTTGCTGGTGGAGAAGACGAACGACGGGTCGGTGACACGGTCCGGGGTGCAGGTGCTCGAGGGGGAGGACCGGATCCGGGAGCTGTCGCGGATGCTGGCGGGGCAGGAGGACTCGGAGACCGCGCGGGCGCATGCGGAGGAGTTGCTGGCGGCGGCGAGGGTGGACCGCTAGCCCTCCGCTGGGGGCGCGGTGATGGGGCGGCGCCCCCGATTCCGGTACGGCATTCCGGTACGGCTCAGGCTCCCCGTACGGAAGAAATCGTGAAGTAACCCGCGGTAGCCGACCGGAAACCGTCCCGTGCGGGCGGGTTTGGTGCGAAAGTGCTTGAGCCCGGCCGGAGTTGAAGCCCGCCCCCAGCCGGGGCGCACTCGCTGTCCCGCGCCCCCCTCGGCTCACCCGTGTGGGTGATCCACCGCGACACGTTGCCCGGTCCCTCGCGGAACTGACCTTTCGGCGGTGCCGGAACGTCCGTACGGACTGGCATCCTTGGCGCAGCCCGATCCGACGGCCCAGCCCGACCCGACCGACGCCGACCCAGGAGCCCCGGCCACGTGAGCCACGTGAGCAGCCAGAGCAGCCACTCACCGCACGGTCAGACGCCGCTGCACACCGTGCAGGTCCTGGGCGGCGGCAGCGCGGGCAGCAGCGCGCACGTCCGGTCGCTGGCGGCGGGGCTCGCCGCGCGGGGCGTGCGCGTCACCGTCTGCGCCCCCGCCGAAGTCGGCCGTGCCTACGACCTCGTGGGCAGCGGCGCCCGGCACGTCCCCGTGGCCCGCAGCGCCGACCCCGCCTCACTCGCCGCCCTGCGCGCGGCCTGCGCCGACGCCGACCTGGTGCATGCGCACGGGCTGCACGCCGCGCTCCGCGCCGCCGTCGCCCTCACCGGCAGAGCGACCCCGCTCGTCGTCACCTGGCACACCCGCGCCCATGCCGAGGGGGCGCGCGCCCGCGTGCTGCGCCTCCTGGAGCGCCGGGTGGCCCGGGCCGCGTCCGTGGTCCTCGGCACCTCCTCCGACCTCGTCGACCGGGCGCGCGGCAGCGGAGCGCGGGACGCCCGGCTTGCCCCGCTCGCGCTCCCGCTGCGGACGCCGCCGCCCCCTTCCGGCGCGGAGCCGGAGCGCCACTGCCACAAGGCCCGTGCCGAACTCGGCGCTGTGGACCGGCCGTTGCTGCTGGCCGTGGGCGCCCTCGAACCCCACCGGGGCTACGACACGGTGCTCGACGCCACGCGCGCGTGGCAGGACCTCGACCCGGTGCCGCTCGTCGTCATCGCGGGCGAGGGGCCCGAACGGGCCGCGCTGCAGCACCGGATCGAGAGCGAGGGCCTGCCCGCCCGCCTCGTCGGGCGCCGGGACGACGTGCCGGAGCTGCTGGCCGCCGCGGATCTGGCGCTGCTGCCCAGCCGGTGGGAGTCGCGCTCCGTCCTCGCGCAGGAGGCGCTCCACGCGCGCGTGCCGCTCGTCGCGACCGCCGTCGGCGGCATCCCCGAACTGGTCGGCGACGCCGCCGAACTCGTCCCCTACGGAGACGCGCAGGCCCTCTCCGAAGCCGTCGTACGGCTGCTTGCGGACCCCGGGCGCCGGGACCGCCTGCGGATCAAGGGGCAGGCGCAGGCGGCGTCCTGGCCGACCGAGGACGAGACGGTGACGCAAGTCCTGAGCGTCTACGACGAGTTGACGCAGCCCCTGGTCACGTACTGACCCACCGGGGTCACTGGGGCACGTGCCGCCTCGCCCGCAGCGCCAGGCTCAGTGCGAGGACCGTCTGCGGATCGTCGAGGTCGGTGCCCAGCAACTCGCCTATCCGGGCGAGGCGGTTGTAGAGGGTCTGCCGGTTCAGGTGCAGCTCGCGGGCGGTCTCCGCCTTGCGGCCCGCATGTGCCAAGTACGTCTGGAGCGTGGGCAGCAGGGGCGGGCGGGAGCGCCGGTCGTGGTCCTGGAGCGGGCCGATCGCGCGCTCCACGAAGGCCGCGAGGGCCGCGTTGTCGTGGTTGTGCAGGCGCCAGAGGAGGAGGTCGATGTCGAGGCGGCGTGCGTCGTACCAGGGGCGGTCGGTGAGTCCCTGCGCGGCCGTGGCCGTCTCCGCCGCGTGCCGCAGGCCCGCCGACGCCGCCGCCCAGCCGCCCGCGACCCCGACCACCACGACGGGAGGCTGTGCCCCGGCGCGCTGCATCCCGGCCCGCTCGACCCCGGCCCGCAGCGCCGCCGCGACCCGGTCGGCGACCGCGCCCCGCTCCGACTCCGAGCGCAGCCCGAGCAGCAGCGGCACCCGCCCCTCGACCGGCCGCACGCCGAGCAGCGCGGGCACGCCCACGGACGCCAGCTCCTCCGAGACGGCGCGCGCGAGCACCGCCCAGCCGCCGCCGGGGGAGAGGCCGTCCGCGAGGCGCATCACGACCGGCAGGAGCGGGCTGCCCGCGGGGCCCGGCTTGAAGCCGAGCACACGGGCCTGCGCGGGGGCGTCCTCCGCGGTGATGCGACCCTCCGCGAGGTCGGTGAGGAAGTCGCCGCGGCCGCGCGCGGCCAGCTCCTCCTCCTGGCGGGCCTGCATGAGGACGACGGCGAGGGAGCCCGCGGCCCGCTCGGCCGCCATCCGGTGCACCGGAAGCAGCGGCGTCGCCACCGCCAGCATCACCAGGCGCGCCCGTACGGATCCTGAGCCGGGCCCGCCGCCCGGCACGTCCACGAGGACCGCGCCCGTGGGTGGCCCGTCCCGGTCCACGCCGCGGCCGCGCAGCCCCTCCCACACCTGGAGCGGGTCGGCGCACTCGGCACCGGTGGCCCGGGCCCCGGCCGCGTACAGGAGCTGTCCGTCCGGTGTCTCCAGGAAGACCGGGTTGCCGCTGAACTCCGCGAGGATGCTCAGGACTTGGGGGACGCCGCCCCCGTCGAGCAGCGCCTCCGTGCACCGTCGGTGGACCTCCTCGGCCCGCTGGAGCAGCGCGTAGTGGCCGTTGACGATCTCGGTGTGGACCTCCTCGGTGACCGTCACGAACGGCACCTCGCGGTGCAGCTGCACCAGCGGGAGCCCGGCCGCGCGCGCCGTGTCCACGAGGGCGGCGGGCAGCCGGCTGAAGCGCGGGCCGAGCTCGACGACGAGGGCCGCGATGCCGCGCTCGGCGAGCTTGCGGATGAAGGCGCGCTGCTCGGCGGGGCGGGTGCCGAGGCCGAGGCCCGTGGTCAGGAGCAGCTCGCCGCCCTTGAGCAGCGAGGCGATGTTCGGCACCTCGCCCGCGTGTACCCACCGCACCGTCCGCTGCAGCCGCTCGGCGCCCGCGACGACCTCCGGGAGCCCACCACGCAGACCCGGCAGCTCCAGCGCCCGCTGCACGGTGATTCCACCCTGTGTGCCCTGACCGTCCATATGGCGGACGCTACCTGGGCCCACGTTCCCGGAACATCACCCGGGGGTTACGGGAGTGATCAAACGGTCGCGCACCCCGACAACTCGTCGCTCCTTCAAGCGAATTGCGCGACCTCCTGTCGCTTGTGGCGTACGTCACTCAGCGGCAGGGTGTCCCGCCATGGCAGAGCACACGGCACAGCACACGGCAGAGCAACCAACCACCCCCTCCGTGCAGCGGCTGAAGGCGAACTCCGTCGGCCTGGTCGGCGTCGTCTTCATGGCCGTCGCCACCGCCGCGCCCATCACCGCGATGACCGGCAACCTCCCCATCGCGGTCGGCGCGGGCAACGGCACCGGCGCCCCCGCCGGCTATCTCTTCGCGACGGTCGTCCTGACCGTCTTCTCCGTCGGATACGTGGCGATGGCCAAGCGGATCACGGCGGCGGGCGCCTTCTACGGCTACATCTCGCACGGCCTCGGGCGCATCGCGGGCATGGCGTCGGGGATGCTCGCCGTCCTCGCGTACATCGTCTTCGAAGCGTCGATCGTCGGCGTCTTCTCGTACTTCGCGAAGACCACGGTCCACGACCAACTCGGCGTTGACGTCCCGTGGATCGTGTACGCGGCCGCGATGCTCGCCGTCACCGCGGTCCTCGCGCACTTCGACATCAACCTCACCGCGAAGGCGCTCGGCGTGATGCTGGTCGCCGAGATCGCGGTGCTGTTCGCCGTGGCGACGGCGGTGCTCCTCCACGGCGGCGGCCCGGACGGCATCCCGGTCGAGCCGGTCAACCCGAAGAACGCCTTCACCGGCACCTCCGCGGGGCTCGGCCTCTTCTTCGCCTTCTGGTCCTGGGTCGGCTTCGAGTCGACCGCCATGTACGGGGAGGAGTCCCGCGACCCCAAGCGCGTCATCCCGCGCGCGACGCTCATCTCCGTGGTGGGTGTCGGGCTCTTCTACATCTACGTCTCCTGGATGACGATCGCGGGCAACGGGCTGACGGGCTCGGTCAAGGTCTCGCAGTCCACCAGCCCGCTGGACCTGTTCTTCGACCCGGCGCACTCCTTCATCGGCGCCTGGGCGGTGGACGCCTTCCAATGGCTGCTCATCACCGGCTCGTTCGCCTGCGGCATGGCCTTCCACCAGTGCGCGGCCCGCTACCTCTACGCGATCGGCCGCGAGGGCTTCCTGCACCCCGCCCTCGGCCGCACGCACCCCGCGCACGGCTCCCCGTACCTTGCCTCGTACGTGCAGTCGGCCCTTGCCGTGGCCCTGGTGGCCGCCTTCTGGCTCACCGGCCAGGACCCGTACGCCGATCTCTACACGCTGCTCGCGATCCTCGGCACGATGGCGATCCTCATCGTGCAGACGCTCTGCTCGTTCGCCGTCATCGGCTACTTCCGGCGCAACCACCCGGAGGACCGCCACTGGTTCAGGACCCTCGCGGCGCCGCTGCTCGGCGGCATCGGCATGATCGCGGTCGTCGTCCTGCTGGTGATCAACATGGACACCGCGGCGGGCACGGCCGCGGACTCGCTCTTCTTCAAGGCCATCCCGTGGATCGTCGGCCTCGTCTTCTTCGGCGGCCTCGGCCTCGGTCTGTATCTGCGGGCCCGGCAGCCGCACCGCTACGAGATCATCGGCCGCATCGTCCTGGAGGACGCGGCCGAACGCACAGACGGCGACGGGAAACCCGCCGCCGTCCCCACTGCCTCGTAAGTGGCCCTAGCCTCCGTACGCCCCGCTCGCCGTCAGCCGCAGCGCCGTGTCGATCAGCGGCACGTGGCTGAACGCCTGCGGGAAGTTGCCGACCTGGCGCTGCAGCCGGGGGTCCCACTCCTCGGCGAGCAGCCCCAGGTCGTTGCGGAGCGCGAGCAGCTTCTCGAAGAGCTTGCGGGCCTCGTCCACGCGGCCGATCATCGCCAGGTCGTCGGCCATCCAGAACGAGCAGGCCAGGAAGGCCCCTTCGTCCCCTTCGAGCCCGTCCACGCCCGCGTCGTCACCGGACGTCGGGTAGCGCAGGATGAACCCGTCCGGGGTGGACAGCTCGCGCTGGATGGCCTCGATCGTGCCGATGACGCGCTTGTCGTCGGGCGGCAGGAAGCCCATCTGCGGGATGAGCAGCAGCGAGGCGTCCAGCTCCTTGCTGCCGTACGACTGCGTGAAGGTGTTCCGCTCCTTGTCGTAGCCCTTCTCGCACACGTCCCGGTGGATGTCGTCGCGCAGCTCGCGCCACTTCTCCAGCGGGCCGTCCGCGTCACCGGACTCGATGAGCTTGATCGTGCGGTCCACCGCGACCCAGACCATCACCTTCGAGTGCACGAAGTGCCGGCGCGGGCCGCGCACCTCCCAGATGCCCTCGTCCGGCTCGTCCCAGTGCGACTCCAGGTAGCGGATCAGCTTGAGCTGGAGCAGCGAGGCGTAGTCGCTGCGCGCAAGGCCCGTCATGTGCGCCAGGTGCAGGGCCTCGGTGACCTCGCCGTACACATCGAGCTGGAGCTGGTGCGCGGCGCCGTTCCCGGCGCGTACGGGCTGTGAATTCTCGTACCCCGGAAGCCAGTCGAGCTCGGTCTCGCCCAACTCCCGCTCGCCCGCGATCCCGTACATGATCTGCAGGTTCTCGGGGTCGCCCGCCACCGCGCGCAGCAGCCACTCACGCCAGGCGCGGGCCTCCTCGCGGTAGCCGGTGCGCAGCAGCGAGGACAGGGTGATCGCGGCGTCGCGCAGCCAGGTGAAGCGGTAGTCCCAGTTGCGGCTGCCGCCGATGTCCTCGGGCAGGGAGGTCGTCGGCGCCGCGACGATGCCGCCCGTGGGTCCGTACGTCAGGGCCTTCAGCGTGATCAGCGAGCGGACCACGGCCTCGCGGTACGGGCCGTGGTACGTGCACTGCTCGACCCACTCGCGCCAGAAGTCCTCCGTCGCCGCGAGCGCGTGCTCGGGCTCCGGCAGCGGCGGCGGCTCCTTGTGTGAAGGCTGCCACGAAATGGTGAAGGCGATCCGGTCGCCGGGCGCCACCGTGAAGTCCGAGTACGTCGTCAGGTCCTTGCCGAAGGTCTCGGCGGGGGTGTCCAGCCACACCGAGTCGGGGCCCGCGACGGCGACGGTGCGCCCGTCGACCTTGTGCACCCAAGGAGTGATCCGCCCGTACGAGAACCGCATGCGCAGCGCCGAGCGCATCGGCACCCGGCCGCTGACGCCCTCGACGATCCGCACCAGCTGCGGGTTGTCGGTGTCGCGCGGGGGCATGAAATCGGTCACCCGTACCGTGCCGCGCGGGGTGTCCCACTCGGACTCCAGGATCAGTGAGTCGCCGCGGTAGGTGCGGCGGCTGGCCGGCGGTGGCGCGGCGTCCGGCACATGGGCGGGCCCGAGCCGCCAGAAGCCGTGCTCCTCCGTGCCGAGCAGTGCCGCGAAGACGGCGTGAGAGTCGAAGCGGGGCAGGCACAGCCAGTCGACTGTGCCGTCCCGGCAGACCAGCGCCGCGGTCTGCATGTCTCCAATGAGTGCGTAGTCCTCGATGCGCCCGGCCACGTGCATCTCCAGTCCAACGGACACGTCGCCCTCAGGGGGCGCTCGCTGTGCGGTCAAGGGTTCGCGGTGAAGCGAACTCGGCTCCTGCGGTGTCGAGGGTTCGCTGTGCGACGAACCAGACGGACCCCGACAAGCCTCTT
The DNA here is from genome assembly GCF_042740175.1 of Streptomyces sp. NPDC059009. Lineage (NCBI taxonomy): Bacteria > Bacillati > Actinomycetota > Actinomycetes > Kitasatosporales > Streptomycetaceae > Streptomyces > Streptomyces sp. NPDC059009. The sequence goes on from NZ_JBHYJB010000042.1 coordinate 20,511, forward strand.
GCTCCGGGAGAAACGGTCGGGTTGTGCCGTACTGCCGTCCCACCCGTCCGCCCGCGCACGACCCCCTTCAAGGAAGACCGAAACTCTCCCTTGTCGCCGACTCGGCAGCGAGCGTCCGAGCAGGATACGACGCACCCTGGTGATCTGCGTGCCGGTCGGGGCAATGGATATACGCCGAACGGGTGGGCGGTGGACGGGACGCGTGAGCGCATGACTGCCGAGCGTGGCCGGAAGCAGCCTCCTTCGGTCGCTGTTACCCTGGTAGCCCGTGGACCGGTGGTCTCAGAACCCCCGAACCGCAGCGACGGCACCCCCGGAAATCTCCGGATCGGCGGCCGGAACGCACCTCCAGACCGCGACCACGGGAGCCCCCTCTTGGCCATGCCGCCCAAATCTTCGACGACCAAGCACATCTTCGTCACTGGGGGTGTCGCCTCCTCGCTCGGCAAGGGTCTGACCGCCTCCAGCCTGGGTGCGCTCCTCAAGGCGCGGGGCCTGCGGGTCACGATGCAGAAGCTCGACCCGTACCTGAACGTCGACCCCGGCACGATGAACCCCTTCCAGCACGGCGAGGTGTTCGTCACCAACGACGGCGCCGAGACCGACCTGGACATCGGCCACTACGAGCGCTTCCTCGACGTCGACCTCGACGGCTCCGCCAACGTCACCACCGGCCAGGTCTACTCGCAGGTGATCGCCAAGGAGCGGCGCGGCGAGTACCTGGGCGACACGGTCCAGGTCATCCCGCACATCACGAACGAGATCAAGCACCGCATCCGCCGCATGGCCACGGACGACGTCGACGTCGTGATCACCGAGGTCGGCGGCACGGTCGGGGACATCGAGTCGCTTCCGTTCCTGGAGACCGTCCGCCAGGTCCGCCACGAGGTCGGCCGCGACAACGTCTTCGTCGTGCACATCTCGCTGCTGCCCTACATCGGCCCGTCCGGCGAGCTGAAGACCAAGCCGACCCAGCACTCGGTGGCCGCGCTGCGCAACATCGGCATCCAGCCCGACGCGATCGTGCTGCGCGCCGACCGCGAGGTGCCGACCGCGATCAAGCGCAAGATCTCGCTGATGTGCGACGTCGACGAGGCCGCCGTGGTCGCCGCCATCGACGCCAAGTCGATCTACGACATCCCGAAGGTCCTGCACACCGAGGGCCTGGACGCCTACGTGGTCCGCAAGCTGGACCTGCCCTTCCGCGACGTGGACTGGACGACCTGGGACGACCTGCTCGACCGCGTCCACAACCCCGACCACGAGGTCACCGTCGCGCTCGTCGGCAAGTACATCGACCTGCCCGACGCCTACCTCTCCATCACCGAGGCGATGCGCGCGGGCGGCTTCGCCAACAAGGCCCGTGTCAAGGTCAAGTGGGTCACCTCGGACGACTGCAAGACCCCGGCGGGCGCCAAGAAGCAGCTCGGCGACTGCGACGCGATCCTGATCCCCGGCGGCTTCGGCGACCGCGGCGTGGCCGGCAAGGTCGGCGCGATCCAGTACGCCCGCGAGAACAAGGTGCCGCTCCTCGGCATCTGCCTGGGCCTGCAGTGCATCGTCATCGAGGCCGCCCGCAACCTCGCGGACATCCCGGACGCCAACTCCACCGAGTTCGACGCCGCCACCGCCCACCCCGTCATCTCCACGATGGCCGAGCAGCTCGACATCGTCGCGGGCGAGGGCGACATGGGCGGCACGATGCGCCTGGGCATGTACCCGGCGAAGCTCGCCGAGGGCTCCATCGCGCGCGAGGTGTACGACGGCAAGGAGTACGTGGAGGAGCGCCACCGGCACCGCTACGAGGTGAACAACGCCTACCGCGCCGAGCTGGAGAAGAAGGCCGGCCTGCAGTTCTCCGGCACTTCCCCGGACGGCAAGCTCGTCGAGTACGTCGAGTACCCGCGCGACTTCCACCCCTACCTGGTCGCCACCCAGGCGCACCCGGAGCTCCGCTCGCGCCCGACCCGCCCGCACCCGCTCTTCGCGGGCCTGGTGAAGGCAGCCGTCGAACGACAGGAAAGTGCGCGCCAGACGGCGAGGAAGGCCAAGTAACAGCAGGTTGTACGGTTGCCGGGGTGCGTGCCTTTCGTGGCGCGTGCCCCGGTTTCTTTGTTGTGTGCGCGGTAGCGCGTGGTGCCGTGCGGTGCCGCGTGGAGAGAGGACAGGGCTTCATGACGATCAAGGACAGCGCCCAGGAGTGGGAGATCCGGGGGAGCGAGACGCCGTTCGTCGGCAACAAGACCTCCGTACGCACCGACGACGTGGTCATGCCCGACGGCAGCGTGGTCCGCCGCGACTACCAGGTCCACCCCGGCTCCGTCGCCGTCCTCGCCCTCGACGACGAGGGCCGCGTCCTGGTCCTGAGCCAGTACCGCCACCCCGTGCGCCAGAAGCTCTGGGAGATCCCCGCGGGCCTGCTCGACATCCCCGGCGAGAACCCGCTGCACGCCGCCCAGCGCGAGCTCTACGAAGAGGCGCACGTGAAGGCCGAGGACTGGCGGGTCCTCACCGACGTCTACACCACCCCCGGTGGCTGCGACGAGGCCGTGCGGATCTTCCTCGCGCGCGACCTCTCCGAGGCCGAGGGCGAGCGCTTCGCCGTCGAGGACGAGGAGATCGACATGGAGCTGGCCCGGGTGCCGCTCGCCGATCTCGTACGGGGTGTCCTCGCCGGCGAGCTGCACAACAACTGCCTTGTGGTGGGCGCCCTTTCGCTCGCCGCGGCCCTCGCGGGCGACGGCCTGGACGCGCTCCGCCCGGCCGAAGCCCCCTGGCCCGCCCGGCCCTTCGAGGTCTGATCCCGGCGGCCGGGGCGATCCGCTGCGGTCTGACCATCTCCTGATCCGATCGGGGGACTTGTGCGCGCCGCTCCGCCGGGAAGGCGACAGCGCCTGAACTAGGCTCTGGAAGCGTCCCGACCGGAGTCCCGGCGGGTTCGTGCGCACGCGGACGGGAGCATGGCCCGTGACGGATCAGGCAGTCGACGCAGTCGACACGGACGGTTCGGCGGCGGCCGCCCCTGGAACCTCCGGCAGCGGTCAATTCCTCGGCAGAAGCCGGGAGTTGAAGGAGCTGCGCGCCGACATCGACCGGGCCGGACTCGATACCCTCTCCGGCCGCAAGGCCCCCCGCGCCCGGGTTCTGCTCATCGCGGGCCGCCCCGGCTCCGGCCGCACCGCCCTCGCCGACGAGCTCGCCCGCAGGGTCGCCGCCGACTACCCCGACGGCGTCCTGCGCGCCCGGCTCACCGACCCCGACGGCACCCGCGTCCCCACCGAGCGCACCGCCCGTGAGCTCCTGGACGCCCTCGACGACGCCGCCCCGCCCGGCGCCGCCGAGGACGATCTGACCGAACGCCTGCGCGGCGCCCTCGCCACCCGGCGCGCGCTGCTCGTCCTGGACGACGCAGCCGACGCCGAGCAGGTCGACCCGCTGCTCCCGGACGCCCCGGACTGCCTGGTCGTGGCCGTCTCGCAGGGTCCGCTCACCGGGATCCCCGACGTCCGGCCGTGCACCCTCGGCGGCCTGGACACCGAGGCCGCGGTGGGCCTGCTCGCCCGCGCCTCGGGGCCGGTGCGCATCACCGTCGACCCGCGCTCCGCCGAGAGCCTGGTGGAGGCGTGCGGGGCGCACCCGATGGCCCTCGTCCTCGCGGGCGGCTGGCTCTCGGTGCGGCCCAAGGCTGCCGTCGCCGACCTCGCCAAGCAGATCCACGACCTGCCGGCGGAGGAGGGCGCGTCCGCCGCCGCGGCCCTGTCCGGGGGACTTGCCGGTCTCGGCAAGGTGTTCCGGCTCTCGTACGACTCGCTGCCCGCGCCCGCCGCGCGGATACTGCGATTCCTCTCCCTCGCGCCCGCGGGCCACGTCGACCCGCACACCGCGTCCGCGCTCGCCGGCTGCTCGGTCTCCGCGGCCCGCACCACCCTGGACGACTTCGTCGCGCTGGGCCTGGTGCGCGCGGTGGACTCGCCGCTGCCGCAGTACGAGGTGCCGGGCTGCCTGGTGCCGCTGCTGCGCGGCCTCACCGAGACCCAGGACCGGCCCGGCGAGGTGCAGCTGGCCCGCGCCCGGATGCTGGAGCGGACCGTGCGGCTGCTGCAGTCCTGCCGCGCCGTCACCGAGCCCGAGGGCTCACCGGCCCGCAAGAAGCTGGCCGGGCTGCCGCGCGCGCTGCGCTTCCCGACTCCCCGCGCCGCCGCGGACTGGCTCTGGATCCGGGAGCCCGCCCTGCTCGCCGCCGCCCGCCTCGCGGTGGCCGACGGGGAGCTCGACACCCTGGCGCGGCGCCTGATGGCCGCGCTGACCCGGGCCCTGGTCGCGCACCGCGGCACCGAGGCCGCCGCCCCCGTCCTGTACGGGATCCACCGGCTGGTCCTGGACGTCGCCGAGCGCCGCGAGCTGCCCCGCGAGCAGGCGGCGGCGCTGCTCAACCTCGCGGACCTGGACGCGCAGACCGGGCGTACGCACGAGGCCCTGGCCCGCTACCGGGCGGCGCTGGACGCCGGACGGGCGGCGAACGACCCGTACGCGACGGCCCGGGCGATGGAATCCGTAGGCGGCGCCTACCAGGAGCTGGGGGACTGGCAGCGGGCCGCCGACTGGTTCGGCCGGGCCCTGGCGCAGCGCCTCACCCGCGGGGAGCGCGTGGACGCCGCCCGGCTGCACGGCCGCATCGGCACCGCCAACACCTACGCGGGCCGCTACGGGGAGGCGCTGCGCAACTGGAGCTCGGCGGTCGCCGGGCACCGCAAGGCCGGTGATGTGGCGAGCCAGGCGCGGGCGCTGAGCGAGATGGCGCGGGTGCAGGAGTACGCGGGCCGCCCCGAGGAGTCCCTGCGCACCTGCCAGGAGGCGGTCGAGTGGGCGCGGCAGGCGAAGGACGTACGGCTCCAGGCCGCCCTCCAGCTACGGCTCGCGGACACCCTGGAGCGGCTCGGCGACCCGGCGGCCGCCCGGCTGCACAGGGGCGCCGCCGAGCGCATGCTGGGAACGGAGTTCCAGGAGGTCACGGGGCTTGGTTCCGACGATCGAGCACAGCCCGCGACCTACGAAATCCGTAGTGCAGTCGAGAAAGATTGATGCTTTAGAAGGCTAGACAGTCAGAAATCCTTCATTAGACTGGCTCCGCCGCGTACTTCCGTGGTGTCTCCGATGTGCGCTCTGCGCATCGTTTTGTAGTGCAGTGACCGTAAAATCCCTGAGCCAAGGACCGTGATCGACGTGAAGGTCGGCATCCCCCGCGAGGTCAAGAACAACGAGTTCCGGGTGGCCATCACCCCCGCCGGTGTGCACGAGCTGGTGCGCCACGGCCACCAGGTCGTCATCGAGCGCAACGCCGGTGCCGGCTCCTCGATCACGGACGAGGAGTTCATCTCCGCCGGAGCCAAGATCCTGGAGACCGCTGACGAGGTCTGGGCCACCGCCGACCTCCTGCTGAAGGTCAAGGAGCCCATCGCGGAGGAGTACCACCGCCTCCGCAAGGACCAGACGCTCTTCACCTACCTGCACCTGGCCGCCTCCAAGGAGTGCACGGACGCGCTCCTGGAGTCGGGCACCACGGCGATCGCGTACGAGACGGTCGAGACCGCGGGCCGCCAGCTGCCGCTGCTCGCCCCGATGTCCGAGGTCGCGGGCCGCCTGGCCCCGCAGGTCGGCGCCTACCACCTGATGCGCTTCAACGGCGGCCGCGGCGTGCTGCCCGGCGGTGTCCCCGGCACCCACCCGGGCAAGGCCGTCGTCATCGGCGGCGGCGTCTCCGGCTGGAACGCGACGCAGATCGCCGTCGGCATGGGCTTCCACGTGACCCTGCTCGACCGGGACATCAACAAGCTGCGCGAGGCCGACAAGGTCTTCGGCACCAAGGTCCGCGCCGTCATGTCCAACGCCTTCGAGCTGGAGAAGGCGGTCCTCGACGCCGACCTCGTCATCGGCGCCGTCCTCATCCCGGGCGCCAAGGCGCCGAAGCTCGTCACCAACGAGCTCGTCTCGCGCATGAAGCCGGGAAGTGTCCTTGTCGACATCGCGATCGACCAGGGCGGCTGCTTCGAGGACTCGCACCCCACCACGCACGCCGAGCCGACCTTCAAGGTCCACGAGTCGGTCTTCTACTGCGTCGCCAACATGCCCGGCGCGGTGCCCAACACCTCGACGTACGCGCTGACCAACGCGACGCTCCCGTACATCATCGAACTCGCCAACCGCGGCTGGGTCGAGGCCCTGCGCCGTGACCCCGCGCTCGCCCTGGGTCTCAACACCCATGACGGCAAGGTGGTTTACAAGGAGGTCGCCGAGGCCCACGGTCTCGACCACGTCGAGCTGGAGGCGCTGCTCGGCTGACCCGTCAGCCGACTCCCGTCAACTGTCGACACTTTCGTCAACGAAAGTCGTCAATCTCACGCCCACGGCCGGACCTTGCGAGGGGTCCGGCCGTGTGCGTATCCGCGCCGAGTGGCTCAACTCGCCGTGAACGTAACCCTTTAACCGTTTCGCCCACCCCTGAAACGTGTCGATGGCATACCGCGCGCCCTTGACACAGGGGTGTTCGGACGCCGACACATCGGGCCGGGTCCGGCGGATTGTGTTGCTGTCGACCGGTGACACGCCATAGAGTCGCCAACCGTCGGCATGGTGCCACGCTGACCTATCTAGAAATTTCCTGGTCACCAAGGAGGTAAGACGACTTGTGAATGAGTCGACATTTGCTCCCGGGGGTGGTCAGCCAGGAACGCCTGAGCGGGGCCAGGGGCCCGTGGGGCTAGAGGCTGTCGGCTCCGTCGCGGTCCGCACCTTCGAAGCCCGTCAGAGTCCGCAACTGACTCAGCCGACTCAGTCAGTACCCCAGAGCATGGATGGCCATCACGTGAACGCCATGGCCGGCGACCGGAGTGGCGACAACACCACCCACACCCACCTCGCCGACTACGAAGAGCTGCCCCAGGGTCATTTCTACGACCCCGACGCGGAGTACGAGCCCGACCCGGAGTACGCGGCCACGCTCGCCCCGGACGCCGCGCGCCAGCGCCGCGAGCGCATCGGCCCGACCGGACGCCCGCTGCCGTACTTCCCGATCCCCGGGCCGCTGACCGACCACGGTCCCGCGAAGATCATCGCGATGTGCAACCAGAAGGGCGGCGTCGGCAAGACCACGTCGACCATCAACTTGGGTGCCGCGCTCGCCGAGTACGGCCGCCGGGTCCTGCTCGTCGACTTCGACCCGCAGGGCGCCCTCTCCGTGGGCCTCGGGGTCAACCCGATGGAGCTCGACCTCACCGTCTACAACCTGCTCATGGAGCGGGGCATGTCGGCGGACGAGGTGCTCCTGAAGACGGCGGTCCCGAACATGGACCTGCTGCCCAGCAACATCGACTTGTCGGCCGCGGAAGTGCAGTTGGTCAGCGAGGTGGCCCGGGAGTCCACGCTGCAGCGGGCGTTGAAGCCGCTGATGCAGGACTACGACTACATCGTGATCGACTGTCAGCCCTCGCTCGGCCTGCTGACGGTGAACGCCCTGACGGCGGCTCACAAGGTGATCGTCCCGCTGGAGTGCGAGTTCTTCGCGCTGCGCGGTGTCGCGCTGCTCACCGAGACGATCGAGAAGGTGCAGGAACGTCTCAACCCGGACCTCGAGCTCGACGGCATCCTCGCCACGATGTACGACTCCCGCACGGTGCACAGCCGTGAGGTGCTCGCGCGCGTGGTGGAAGCCTTCGACGATCACGTGTACCACACGGTGATCGGGCGGACCGTGCGCTTCCCGGAGACCACGGTCGCCGGTGAGCCCATCACCACGTACGCCTCCAACTCGGTCGGCGCGGCCGCCTATCGCCAGCTCGCCAGGGAGGTGCTCGCCCGGTGTCACGCCGAGTGAGTCTGCCGGGGGCCGACGAACTGTTCCGTACGACCGGGGGGATGGCGCTGCAGGCGTCGTCGCCGCGGCGCCAGGCCAATGGCGAGGCGCGGGTGCCCGCACCGGCGGGCGAGAGCGACGAGGCGGCCGCCGGGGAGCCGCAGGGCGAGGGCAGTGACTCCGCCGAACCCGCTGATTCCGCCGAACACGCGGCGGCGGACGCGGAGTCCGGGACCGGGTCCCGCAGCCGGGCCGCGCAGGAAGGTTCGGGCGCGGACGCGCAGGGCGCGGGGAACGGGGGCGCTGCCTCCGGCAAGGGCAAGTCCGCGGGTTCCTCCACCGCACAGGCGCGGCGGCGGGCGCGGGCGGCCAACCGGCGGCCCAGCGGGCGCGAGCGCCACGACGAGAAGATCACCGTGTACGTCTCCGCCGAGGAGCTCATGGACCTCGAGCACGCGCGGCTCGTGCTGCGCGGTGAGCACGGGCTCGCCGTCGACCGGGGGCGGATCGTGCGGGAGGCTGTCGCCGTCGTGCTCGCGGATCTCGAGTCGCGGGGGGACGCGAGCATTCTCGTACGACGGTTGCGGGGCAGGTAGCGGTAGCGTTCCGCTCTGATGTCCTCGAACGATGTACCCCTGTCCGGCCCGGGTGCCCGGCGCCGCACCTTGGGGCGCGGGCCCGGGGCGGCGGCTCCTGCGGAGCCGGAGTCGGAGCCCGTGCCGGTGGCGGAGGACGGTCCTTCGTCCGAGGACCGTGAGGGGTTGTGCCCACCCGTTCCGCCGTGCGGAACGCCTGCCCACAACCCCGGAACGGCACCGGAGCCGGAACCCGAGCCGGAACCCGAGCCCGATGACGGGCGGTTCAAGGTTCGGCTTGCGAATTTCGAGGGGCCCTTCGATCTGCTGCTTCAGTTGATCTCCAAGCACAAGCTGGATGTCACCGAGGTCGCGCTGTCGAAGGTCACCGATGAGTTCATGGCGCACATCCGGGCCATGGGGCCGGACTGGGATCTTGATCAGACCACCGAGTTCCTCGTGGTCGCCGCCACCCTGCTCGACCTGAAGGCCGCGCGGCTGCTGCCCGCCGCCGAGGTGGAGGACGAGGCCGACCTCGCGCTGCTCGAAGCGCGGGACCTGCTGTTCGCGCGGCTGCTGCAGTATCGCGCGTACAAGCAGATCGCCGACATCTTCAGCGGGCGGCTCGAGGAGGAGGCGCGGCGGTATCCGCGGACCGTGGGGCTCGAGGCTCATCATGCCGAGCTGCTGCCGGAAGTCGTCATCAGCATCGGGGCGGAAGGATTCGCCAGGCTCGCCGTGAAGGCGATGCAGCCCAAGGCCAAGCCGCAGGTGTACGTCGATCACATCCACGCGCCGCTCGTCTCCGTGCAGGAGCAGGCTGCCGTCGTGGTGGCGCGGCTGCGCGAGCACGGAGAGGCCAGCTTCCGGCTGCTGATCGAGGACGCGGGGGACACCCTGACCGTCGTCGCCCGGTTCCTCGCGCTGCTCGAGCTGTACCGGGAGAAGGCCGTCGGGCTGGAGCAGGAGGACGCGCTGGGGGAGCTGACGGTGCGCTGGACGGGCGGGGACGGGGACGAGCAGCCGACCGTGACCGATGAGTTCGACCGGCCCCCGGAGTTGCCGCGCAAGGACGAGGAGGCTAAGGCGTGAGCGCAGTGCAGGAGAACGTGAGCGCGGTGCAGGCGGAGGAGAAGGAGAACGGGGGTTCCGCCGGGCTCTCCGGCGTTGCGGAGCTCGCGCTCAGGCCCGCTCTGGAGGCCGTTCTGATGGTCGTCGACGAGCCCGCCACCGAGGAGCACCTCGCCAAGATCCTGCAGCGGCCCGTGCGGCAGATCGCCGACGCGCTGCGGGAGCTCGCCGACGAGTACACCGTGCAGGGGCGGGGCTTCGAGCTGCGGCTCGTGGCCGGCGGGTGGCGGTTCTACACCCGGCCCGAGTACGCCGCCGCCGTGGAGGGCTTCGTGCTCGACGGCCAGCAGGCGCGGCTCACTCAGGCGGCCCTGGAGACCCTCGCGGTGGTCGCGTACCGGCAGCCGGTCAGCCGGTCCCGGGTCTCCGCCGTGCGCGGCGTGAACTGTGACGGCGTGATGCGCACCCTGCTTCAGCGCGGTCTGGTGGAGGAGGCGGGCGCGGAACCCGAAACAGGTGCGATCCTGTACAGGACGACGAACTACTTCCTGGAGCGGATGGGCCTGCGCGGCCTGGACGAGCTCCCGGAGCTCGCGCCCTTCCTGCCTGAGGCGGACGCGATCGAGGGTGAGACCCAGGAGGGCGTGCCGTCGTTCGATCCGGACGCACCCGATGCGCCGGGTTTCGAGGACGCAGACGACCAGACGGAACTTTGATGCGAAGCAGCAGCGGCAGGAACAGCAGCGGAAACAACGGCGGGAGCCGTGGTGGCAACAGCGGCGGCCGCGGCAACAGCGGCGGCCGGGGAGGCACCGGCGGCCGCGGCAACTACCGGGGCGCCGGCAACGGCCGTGACGACAAGCAGGGCGGCGGCAGGCCGAGCAAGCCGCGTCCCGAGGAGCGGCGCTACGACGTGAGCCCCGCCGACGGCGGCGGCGCCCCGAAGAAGGGCCGTGGCGCGGCGGCGCGCGGCGGGGCCAAGGGCGGCCCCCGCACCTCGCAGGGGAGCGGTGCCCGCGGCAGCCGACGCGGCGCCCCGGCGACCTCGCGCGAGTTCGACGCGCGGCAGGAGGAGCGCAACCGCGAGCGGTACGCGGGCAAGAAGGAGGTCAGGCTCCCCAAGACCTTCCCCGGTGCCGAGCAGGAGGGCGAGCGCCTGCAGAAGGTGCTCGCGCGCGCGGGCTACGGCTCGCGCCGTGCCTGCGAGGAGCTGGTCGACGAGGCCCGCGTCGAGGTCAACGGCGAGATCGTCCTGGAGCAGGGCCTGCGGGTCGACCCGGAGAAGGACGAGATCAAGGTCGACGGCCTGACGGTGGCCACGCAGTCGTACCAGTTCTTCGCGCTCAACAAGCCCGCCGGTGTCGTGGCGACCATGGAGGACCCGGACGGGCGCCAGTGCCTCGGGGACTACACGAACAACCGTGAGACGCGGCTGTTCCACGTGGGGCGGCTCGACACCGAGACCGAGGGCGTCATCCTGCTCACCAACCACGGCGAGCTGTCCCACCGCCTCACCCACCCCAAGTACGGGGTGAAGAAGACCTACCTCGCGCACATCGTGGGCCCGATCCCGCGCGACCTGGGCAAGCAGCTCAAGGACGGCATCCAGCTGGAGGACGGCTACGCGCGCGCGGACCACTTCCGCGTCGTCGAGCAGACCGGCAAGAACTATCTGGTCGAGGTCACCCTCCACGAGGGCCGCAAGCACATCGTGCGGCGCATGCTCGCCGAGGCCGGGTTCCCCGTCGACAAGCTGGTGCGGGTCGCCTTCGGGCCGATCACGCTCGGCGACCAGAAGTCGGGCTGGCTGCGGCGGCTGTCCAACACGGAGGTCGGGATGCTGATGAAGGAGGTCGACCTGTAGGTCGGGCTCCTTTCGGGGTTGTGCTCGCCACCCCCTTCTCTTTATGGTCTAGGAGACCAATAAGGGAAGGGGGTGGTCGTGCGTGCAGGGCATGCAGGGTGCGCAGGGCATGCGAGGTGTGCAGGGTGCGCAAGGGTACGACAAGCACGCCTACGAGCCGTTCGCCGTCACCGTCGACCTCGCCGTCTTCACGGTGCGCGAGGGCTTGCTGCGGGTGCTCCTCGTCGAGCGGGGGCAGGAGCCGTACGCGGGGCGGTGGGCGCTGCCCGGTGGGTTCGTGCAGCCGGACGAGTCGGCCGAGACGGCGGCGCGGCGCGAACTCGCCGAGGAGACCGGCCTGTTGAACGTCGCCGGGCTGCATCTGGAGCAGCTGCGGACGTACAGCGAGCCGGACCGCGACCCCCGTATGCGGGTCGTGTCCGTCGCCTTCGCGGCGCTGCTGCCCGATCCTCCCGATGTGCGCGGCGGCAGTGACGCGGCACGCGCGGAGTGGCTGCCGTACGGCTCGTACGGGCCGCTCGCCTTCGACCACGACCGGATCCTGGCCGATGCCCATGAGCGGGTGGGGGCCAAGTTGGAGTACACCTGCCTGGCCACCGCCTTCTGCGCGCCCGAATTCACCCTGGGGGAGCTGCGGGGGGTCTACGAGGTGGTGTGGGGAGCCGAGCTCGACCCGGCGAACTTCCGCCGCAAGGTCCTCGCCACCCCCGGCTTCGTCGAGCCGATCCCCGGCGCGTCCCGGCTGACCGGCGGGCGCGGCAAGCCCGCGGCGCTGTACCGGGCCGGGGACGCCTCCGCCCTGCACCCGCCGCTGCTCAGGCCCGCGCCCGAACCCACCGAAGGAAACCACCGATGACGATGACGAAGACCGCCGCCACCGGATCGCTGCTCGGGCTCGCGCTCGGGGACGCGCTCGGTTTCCCGACGGAGTTCAACGACGTCCCGTCGATCCTCGCCAAGTGCGGGCCCTGGCGGGAGATGGAGCTGCCCGGGCCCGTCGCGTACATCACCGATGACACGCAGATGACGCTGGCGCTCAGCCGCGCCCTCGAGGCCGCGGCGGCGCGCGGGCTCTGCGGCCCCGAGCGGTTCGCACACCTGGCCCGGCGGGAGTTCGTCGCCTGGAACCGGTCGCCCGACAACAACCGCGCCCCCGGCAACACCTGCATCACCGCGTGCAACCTCCTCGCCGACGAGGGACGGCCCTGGCGGGAGGCCAGCCAGCTGCACTCCAAGGGCTGCGGCGCCAATATGCGCGTCGCCCCGCTCGGCCTGATGCCGCGTATGGACGACGAAGTGCGCGCGGGCGCCGCCCAGTTGCAGTCCGCGCTCACGCACGGGCACCCCACCGCGCTCGCCGCGTCCGACCTCACCGCGCACGCCGTATGGCTGCTGGCGCAGGGGGCCGAGCCGACCGGACTGGTCGGGCTGCTGCGCTCGTACGCGTACGAGAACCGCATGACGTACCACGAGCGCTGGCTCGGTGATCTGTGGACGCGGAGCGAGGCCCCGTCGGCGACGCGCTTCATCGCGCGCGGCTGGGACGAGTGCCTGGCCGTCCTGGAGCGGCTCGACGGCGCGCTGAGGGAGGCCAATCCGGAGGTCGACCCCTGCCTGGCCACCGGCGAGGGCTGGATCGCCGAAGAGGCGCTCGCCACCGGCCTGCTGTGCTTCCTGCAGTTCGTCGACGAGCCCGTCACCGCGCTGCGCCGGGCCGCCTGCACCTCCGGGGACTCCGACTCCATCGCCTGCCTGGCCGGGGCGTTCGCGGGGGCCCACCACGGGGCGGACGCCTGGCCCGCCGAGTGGACCGGGCGGATCGAGCACCGGGACGAGCTGCTCGCGTTCGGGGCGCTCTGGGACGGTGTCTGAGCCGGGGCTAGGCCAGGGTGGCCGCCGACGCCCTGCGGGTGCGGTAGAGGAAGTCCTCGGCCCGCTTCCGGTCCGGTTCGGCCGGCAGCGGGCTGTGGGCGGCCGCCTCGTCCGCCTCGGCCGCGAGCCGGTTCATCCAGGACTCGACCTGTGGCCACGGGATCTCGCCGCGCTTCACCGCGAGGAGCGGCTCGCGCTGGTCGCCGACGTCGATGGTCAGCTCGCCGGTGCGCAGCAGGTCGCGGCAGGAGAGTAGGAGGCGGAGCAGGTGCATCGCGTGCTTCCAGCGGGGGGCGCCGTGGGTGCGCAGGTCCTGGTCCAGCTTCTTGCGCTGGCCGAGCGCGTAGCCGGTGAAGCTGGTGTGGACGTGGCGGGAGAGGAACGCGGCGCGCAGGGAGAGGAGTTCGCGGCCGGTGTCCGTGATCCGCTCCACCAGCGGTGAGTGCAGGCACTCCAGGATGTTCGGGTTGGCGCGCAGGGCGAGCTCGCAGAAGCGCTCCAGCTCCCAGCTGAACTGCTCGTCGGCGGGTCCGTCCAGGTGGGTCGGGGGCTTCTCGAAGCGCCAGAACAGGGGCGTGGGCGCGACGAAGACACCGCGGCGGTCGGTGTCGCTGGCGTCGGTGGCCAGGCCGAAGGCGCGCGAGCCCATCACGCAGGCGTAGACGGTGTGGTCGCGGACCAGGTCCTCGTCCTGGGAGGAGTCTTTGGGGTCTTTGGAGTCCTGGGAGTTCTGGGAGTCCTGGGAGTGCATGCGGGGAGCGTACGGGCTCCGGTCAGGCCAGGCTGATCGATTTTCCGGTGACCTTGAGGGCGCGGGGCGGCAGCGGGCGCGGGGCCGGTCCGTCCGCCACCGAGGCGTCGGCGACGCGGTACTTGCTGCCGTGGCAGGGGCAGTTGATGGTGCCGTCCGACACGTCACGGACCGTGCAGCCGTTATGGGTGCAGATCGCCGAGAACGCCTTGAACTCGCCCGCCTCCGGCTGGGTCACCACGACCTTCTCGGGCTTGAAGACCTTGCCGCCGCCGACCGGGATGTCGCTGGTCTTCGTCAACTCCTCGGGGGAGGCGGTGCGTTGGGGGCCGGAGGGGGATTCGGGAGGGGTCTCCGGCCGCTCCCCGCCGTCTTCGCCGCCGTACTTCTCGCAGCCCGTCACCGCGAGGGCCACCGCCGCGGCCCCGAGCACCGCCCGCCGCGAGGGGCGCCCGGCGCTCATGTCGTCACCCCGACCGTGCGGAAGAACCAGAGCGCCGACGTCAGCCAGATCAGCGTGAGCGCCGCGAAGACCAGGCCGCCGACCAGGGGCAGCAGCCAGCCGGGCAGCTGCCGCGAGCGCAGGAGCAGCATCTTCGCGCTGAACGCCCCGAAGAAGAAGCAGCCGAGCAGCGAGTGCCACAGGACGCGCGTCGAGTACGTCTGGTAGCCGAGCGCGTAGAGGCAGTGCACGGCGACGGGGACCGCGAGCAGGAACGCGACACGGCCCGACCAGCGGTGCAGCGCCCCCGCCCAGGAAGGTCCCGGCAGCCGCCCGTACAGCATGAGTGCGGAGACGGGCTGGAGCAGCGCGAAGGCGACGGCCGCCGTGGCGAGCCAGGACTTCACGGCGCTGGTGCTGCTGAAGCCCGCGAGGTTGAACGCGGTGCCCTCCGGGTCGTGGACGTGCCCGTACGCGCCGAGCCCCACCGCGACCGCCGCCGCGACCAGGGCCGGGACGAGGAAGCGCGCGGCCGAGGGGCGGCCGTGGCCCGCGGGCTCGCGGGGGGTCGGGAAGTCCTGGGTCGCGGCGTTCGGATCGACGCTCATGCGGGCTCCCTTGGCCGGATCACGGAGTGACCGGTTTCGCGGTGAGGACGCCGCCGTCGGTCCTGACCTCTCCCGTGGCGGGGTCGAGGCGCGGGGCCTGGGCGGGCTTGCCGTCGCGTTTGAGGATGCCGACCTGGCGGCCGTCGGGCAGGACGATCCAGCCGCCCTCCAGGCGGGCGCCGCGCACCGGGGCGCTCGCGCGGTACAGGGCCGGCTTGTCCGCCTTGGCGGCGGAGAAGGGCAGGGCCTTCGGCGTCGCGGGGCCGGAGTCGACGGTGCCGCGGATCTTCGTGTTCCGTGCGCCGTCGAGCCGGCCGTCGAGGCGCGCGCCGCGTTTTCCGGTGAGGTGCATCGAGCCGTCGTCCGCGACGTCGCCCTTCAGCCAGGACTCCTTGGTGCGCCCGTCGCAGAAGTACGCGATCGCCTTGCCGTCGCGGAGGGTGATGGCGACGGAGGCGCTGCGGTCGTCGGTGCGGCCCGCGTACTCGGCGTTCGACGGGGGCGGCTTCCGGGCCGGGGGCGGCTTCTCGGTGGGAGCCGGGCTCTTCGTGGAGCCTGAGCCCGGTGCGGACTTCGAGGGGGACGGTGGGGCGCTGGGCGGTGCGGCGCCGCCGTACGACGAACTCCGCGTCCCCGTCGTCGCGTTGAGCGACAGCATGAACAGGGCGAGCAGCGCTCCCGCCAGCAGGGTGTACAGGGGTCCGGAGCGCGTCATGTGAGCCTCCCCCGAAGCGCGGGCGCGGCGGGACTTCCTCCTCCATGCCCCTCCATGCAAGCGGACCCGCACCCCCGCGTCCAGGGGCGTACGGGGGCGTCTCCGGGCGGGTGGCCACCGGATCCGAGGGGTGCGGGACGGCAGGGGGCCAAGTGGCGGACAGGGGTGGTTTGGGTCACATTGGCAGGGTCTGAGGTCAGGGGTCCGCGGTGGCGGAACCGGCCCACTCTCTCGAAAGGCACGACCATGGCGGGTAACGATCTGGGCAGCCTTCTCGGCGGACTCCTCGGCGGCGGCCAGGGCGGTTCGGCGGCCGGGGGCGGCGGCAACATCCTGGGCTCGCTGCTCGGCGGGCTCCTCGGTGGCGGTCAGGGCGGTCAGGGTGGTGCGGCGGCCGGGGGCGGCGGCAATCCGATGGGCGGCCTCCTCGACATGATCACGAAGTCGGGCATGGTCAGCCAGGACCAGCTGGACTCCTGGGTCGGCAAGGGCGACAACCAGCCGCTGACCCCGGAGCAGGTCAAGGAGGCCGTGCCCGACGAGACCCTGGACAAGGTCGCCGAGCAGGCGGGCGTCAGCCGTGACCAGGTCGCGGACCAGGTCGCGCAGGAGCTGCCGCAGGTGGTCGACAAGCTGACGCCGCAGGGCCAGGTCCCCTCGGGGTCGCTGGAGGACATCATCAAGGAGCAGCAGCTCTGAAAGGAGCAGCGGCTCTGAAAGGAGCGGCCGCTCTGACCCGCGGTTCACGCACGATGTGCAGTACGCGGCCACGACGTGCAGGAAGCGGCGCCCGTCTCGCCAGGCGGGCGCCGCGCGTTCGTCCACCGGGCGCTGACTACCCTGGAAGGGCAGCACAGACGTCGGTACGCGAGCGAGGAGCAGCACTGTGGCGGTACGAGCGGTCCGGGGCGCCGTCCAACTGGAGCGGGATGAGTCCGGGCACATGCACGAGCAGGTCAGTGAGCTGCTCACCGCCCTCCTCGAGCGGAACGAGATCGAAACCGACGACCTCATCAGCATCTGGTTCACGGCCACGCCCGACCTGCACTGCGACTTCCCGGCGGCCGCCGCCCGGAAGCTCGGCATCGTCGACGTGCCGCTGATCTGCGCGCAGGAGCTGGACATCGCCGGGGCCATGCCGCGCGTCGTCCGCGTCCTCGCGCACATCGAGTCCGACAAGTCGCGCGCCGCGATCAACCACGTCTACCTCGGCGCCGCGGCGGCACTCCGCAAGGACATCGCCCAGTGAGAAGCGCCCTCGTCATCGGCACCGGCCTGATCGGCACCTCCGCCGCGCTCGCGCTCACCGCACGCGGCGTCACCGTGCACCTCGCCGACCACGACCCGGAGCAGGCCCGCACCGCGGCCGCCCTCGGCGCGGGCACCGACGTGGCGCCCGAGGCCCGCGTCGACCTGTGCATCGTCGCCGTGCCGCCCGCGCACGTCGCCGCCACCCTGGCCGACGCCCTGCGCAAGGGCGTCGCCCGCGCCTACCTCGACGTGGCGAGCGTGAAGGGCGGGCCCCGGCGCGAGCTGGAGGAGCTCGGCCTCGACCTGACCGCGTACCTGGGCAGCCACCCCATGTCGGGCCGGGAGCGCAGCGGTCCGCTGGCCGCCACCGGGGACCTCTTCGAGGGGCGCCCGTGGGTGCTCACGCCCACCCGCGACACCGAGACCGAGGTCCTGAACCTGGCCCTCGAGCTGGTCGCGCTCTGCCGTGCGGTGCCGGTCGTCATGGACGCCGACGCCCACGACCGGGCCGTCGCCCTCGTCTCGCACATGCCGCACCTGGTCTCCAGCATGGTCGCCGCGCGCCTGGAGCACGCGGAGGAGACGGCGGTACGGCTGTGCGGCCAGGGCATCCGCGACGTGACCCGGATCGCGGCCTCCGACCCCCGGATGTGGATCGACATCCTCTCCGCCAACCCGGGCCCGGTCGCCGACCTGCTGGCCGCCGTCGCCGGGGACCTGGACGAGACGGTGCGGGCGCTGCGCGGGCTCCAGTCGGCCGACGAGGACAAGCGCCGCGAGGGCGCCGCGGGCGTCGCGGACGTGCTGCGCCGGGGCAACGCGGGCCAGGTCCGGGTGCCCGGCAAGCACGGTACGGCGCCGACCGCGTACGAGGTCGTGGCCGTCCTCATCTCCGACCAGCCCGGCGAGCTGGCCCGGATCTTCGCGGACGCGGGCGCCGCGGGCGTCAACGTCGAGGACGTGCGCATCGAGCACGCGACGGGCCAGCAGGCCGGTTTCGTGCAGCTCATGGTGCAGCCGGCCGCGGCGCCGAAGCTGGCTGCGGCGCTGCGGGAGCGGGGCTGGGCGCTTCGCCAGCAGTAGCGGCAGCAGTAGGGGCATCGGCAGGGGTGGCCGTGGCTGGACGCCGCGGCGGGCAGCAGGGGGTGTACGCCCCGTACCGGCCGTAAAACGCGGTCGTGGGAGCCAGTAACCTTGTGCGGGGCGTGATTGCGCTCCGCACTCCTGCCCCGCGTACACAGAAAGGTGCCCGCAGCCCGTGGATACCGCCGCAACCGCCGCCCCGGCAGCCGTGATCGTCGCCATCGACGGACCCTCCGGCACGGGTAAGTCGAGCACCTCGAAGGCCGTCGCCGACCAGCTCGGGCTCAGCTACCTGGACACCGGCGCCCAGTACCGGGCCATCACCTGGTGGATGGTGAGCAACGGCATCGACCTGACCGACCCGCAGGCCATCGCGGCCGCGGCGGACAAGCCCGAGATCGTCTCCGGCACCGACCCGGCCGCGCCCGCCATCACGGTCGACGGCACGGACGTCGCGGGCCCCATCCGCACCACCGAGGTCACCTCCAAGGTCAGCGCCGTCAGCGCCGTCCCCGAGGTGCGCACCCGCATCACCGAGCTGCAGCGTTCCATCGCCGCGGCCGCCGAGAAGGGCATCGTGGTCGAGGGCCGCGACATCGGCACGACCGTGCTGCCCGACGCCGACCTGAAGATCTTCCTCACCGCGTCCCCGGAGGCCCGTGCGGCCCGCCGCAGCGGTGAGATCAAGGGCTCCGACGTGGCCGCCACGAAGGAAGCCCTGATCAAGCGGGACGCGGCCGACTCCAGCCGCAAGACGTCCCCGCTCGCCAAGGCGGACGACGCGGTCGAGGTCGACACCAGCGACCTCACGCTCCAGCAGGTCATCGAGTGCGTCGTCACCCTCGTCGAGGAGAAGCGGGCCGGGAAGTGACGGACGCGCCTTCGGCGGTGCCTTCGGAACGGGGCGCCGAGGTCGGGCGGCGCATCGGCGTCGGCCTGATGTACGGCCTGTGGAAGCCGCGCGTCCTGGGCGCCTGGCGGGTTCCCGCGAGCGGCCCGGTGATCCTGGCCGTGAACCACTCGCACAACGTCGACGGCCCGATGGTGATGGGCGTGGCCCCCCGGCCCACCCACTTCCTGATCAAGAAGGAAGCGTTCATCGGGCCGCTCGGGCCGTTCCTGCAGGGCATCGGCCAGGTCAAGGTGGACCGCTCGACCGCCGACCGCACGGCCATCACCGGCGCGCTCGGTGTGCTGGCGCAGGGCGGCGTCCTCGGGATCTTCCCCGAGGGCACCCGGGGCGAGGGCGACTTCGCCTCGCTGCGCGCCGGGCTCGCGTACTTCGCGGTGCGCTCCGGTGCCCCGATCGTGCCGGTCGCGGTGCTGGGAAGCACCGAGCGGCGCGGACGGTTGATAAAGCAGCTGCCCCCGCTGCGCAGCCGCGTCGACGTGGTCTTCGGAGACCCCTTCGAGGCGGGCGACGGGTCGGGGCGGCGCACGCGCAAGGCGCTGGACGAGGCGACCGTGCGCATCCAGGAGCGGCTCACCGCCCACCTGGACGATGCCAGGCGCCTGACCGGGCGCTGAGCGAGACTTTCAGTAGTGCACCGGCCCGTGACGGACAGAAGAGGGCCGGTGCACCGATCACCACGATGAACGACGAGGTACGGACTTCATGAACGACCAGATCCAGCCCGAGGGCGACGGCTCCGCAGAAGGCTCTGCGGACGGTTTCGCCGGGCACGACCACGGGGCGCTCGGCGACGCCGAGTACGCGCAGTTCATGGAGCTCGCCGCCGAGGAGGGCTTCGACCTCGAGGACGTCGAGGGCGCGATCGAGGAGGCGGGCCACGGCCCGCTGCCCGTGCTCGCCGTCGTGGGCCGCCCCAATGTCGGCAAGTCGACCCTGGTGAACCGCATCATCGGGCGCCGCGA
Source organism: Streptomyces sp. NPDC059009 (assembly GCF_042740175.1). NCBI lineage: Bacteria > Bacillati > Actinomycetota > Actinomycetes > Kitasatosporales > Streptomycetaceae > Streptomyces > Streptomyces sp. NPDC059009. The sequence goes on from NZ_JBHYJB010000042.1 coordinate 40,467, forward strand.
GGCCGTCGTCGAGGACAAGCCGGGCGTCACCCGTGACCGCGTCACGTACGAGGCCGAGTGGGCCGGGCGCCGCTTCAAGGTCGTCGACACCGGCGGCTGGGAGCAGGACGTGCTCGGCATCGACGCGTCCGTGGCCGCCCAGGCCGAGTACGCGATCGAGACCGCCGACGCCGTGGTCTTCGTGGTGGACTCCACGGTCGGCGTGACCGACACCGACGAGGCCGTCGTCAGGCTGCTCCGCAAGGCCAAGAAGCCCGTGGTGCTCTGCGCCAACAAGGTCGACGGCCCGAGCGGCGAGGCCGACGCCACCGCCCTGTGGTCCCTCGGCATCGGTGAGCCGCACCCGGTCTCCTCGCTGCACGGGCGTGGCACCGGCGACATGCTGGACGCCGTCCTGGAGGCGCTGCCCGAGGCGCCCGCGCAGACCTTCGGCGGCGCCGGGATCGGCGGCCCGCGCCGCATCGCGCTCATCGGCCGCCCGAACGTCGGCAAGTCCTCGCTCCTCAACAAGGTCGCGAACGAGGAGCGCGTGGTCGTCAACGAACTGGCGGGCACGACCCGCGACCCGGTCGACGAGCTCATCGAACTCGGCGGTGTCACCTGGAAGTTCGTGGACACGGCGGGCATCCGCAAGCGGGTCCACCTGCAGCAGGGCGCCGACTACTACGCGTCCCTGCGTACCGCCGCCGCCGTCGAGAAGGCGGAGGTCGCGGTCATCCTCATCGACGCCAGCGAGTCCATCAGCATCCAGGACCAGCGGATCGTGACGATGGCCGTCGAGGCGGGCCGCGCGATCGTCGTCGCGTTCAACAAGTGGGACACCCTCGACGAGGAGCGCCGCTACTACCTGGAGCGGGAGATCGAGACCGAGCTCGGCCAGATCGCGTGGGCGCCGCGGGTGAACGTCTCGGCGCGCACCGGGCGGCACATGGAGAAGCTCGTCCCGGCGATCGAGACGGCCCTGGACGGCTGGGAGACGCGGGTGCCGACGGGGCGTTTGAATGCCTTCCTCGGCGAGCTCGTCGCCTCCCACCCGCACCCGGTGCGCGGCGGCAAGCAGCCCCGCATCCTCTTCGGCACGCAGGCGGGCACGAAGCCCCCGCGCTTCGTCTTCTTCGCCTCCGGCTTCATCGAGGCGGGCTACCGGCGCTTCGTGGAGCGCAGGCTGCGGGAGGAGTTCGGGTTCGAGGGGACGCCGATCCACATTTCGGTGCGGGTGCGGGAGAAGCGGGGTCGGAAGAAGTAGGGCTTGCTCACGCCAACGGCTCTCTTTCGTCGACGAGTTGGTTCGACGGGAGAGAGCCGTTGGCGTGTGGGGCGTGTGGGGCGTGTGGCGCGTGTGTCAGTGCTCCCTGCGCGGGCCGGGTGGCAGGGCGGCCGGGAAGTGGCCGGTGGCGTGCTGGCGGGCCGGGGGGCGCCAGGTGCCGGGGGCGGGGGTGCTGTGGTGGTGCTGGCCGTGCGGGGTGTGCGTGCCGTGCTGGCTGTGCTGGCCGAGGTGGCGCGGGTCCTGCATGTAGAGCAGGGAGTGGGACTGCTGCCCGCCGTAGCCCCCGGTGCCGAGGGGGCCGGTGCCGAAGGCCGTGAACCCCAGCTCCTCCTCGCCCGTCCGGTCGCCCGGCAGGGCCCGGAACGACCTGAGGTACTCCGCGTAGAGCGCGTCGTAGATCGGGGTCGTCGAGTGGTCCCCCGCTGTCTCCTGTGCGGCGCGCATGGAGGGGATGGGGGTCTGGTACGGGCGGTGGCGTGAGGGGTCGTATGGGTGCACGACCTGCCAACGAAAAGGGGGCCCTGCGGATGCGGGGGCTGCGCCGCTTTTGCTGGTACGGGGGTGTGTGAACCGGCGCGTTCGGCTGGCTCTTTCCCGCCGCTCCGCGCCGGGGTGTGTCGTGCTTTTTCCCGTCGCTCCGCGGCGGGCGGTTCTGTGGCGCTCCGCGCCGGGGAGCTGTGGGCCGCTCCGCGGCCGGGACTTCGTCGCTCCGCGACGTGACTGCTCCGCCGCTCCGCGGCGTCTTCCCACCCGCCCACCCGTAACTCTGCGACGCGGGATGCAGGAAGGGCGTGCTCCGCGACGCGGGTGCAGGGGGGCTGCTCTGCTGTGTGGGTGGGGTGGGGCCGGCTGCTCTGCGACGTGGGATGCGGGCAGGGCGGGCTGCTCCGCGACGCGAGTGCAGGGGCGGGTTGCTCTGCTGCGTGGGTGGGGGCGGGTTGCTCCGCGACGCGGCTGCGGGTATGTGCGGGGCGCTTGGCAACGGGGGTGCGGGTGCAGTGAGTTCTGCGACTCGTCTGCGGGTGCTGTGTGTTCTGTGGCGGGGTGCGGGCCCGGGTGCCCCGTCGTGTTCGTTGTGTGTGTGGGGGCGGCGTCCCTCACGTCCCCGCGAGCGGCATTGCGCACGCGACGAGGCGGCCGTGTGCCGCCGCCTGGTCGAGGGCCGTGCGCAGGACGTCCTCGCGGGGCTGGCGGCCGATGGAGCCGACCGGGGCGGCGAACACCAGGACCGTCTGGAGCTTGTTGGCGGCGGCCCGCCAACCCTCGGTGACCTGGAGCGGCTGGTGCGCCTGCCACCACGCGACGGGAGAGCCTTCCCCGAGCGCTCGGCTTCGCTCGTGCAGGGGAGACCCCGCCCCGGTGCCGGGCTGGAGCACCGCATGCAGCTGGCCCATGGCGAGCAGCACCGACCAGCCCTGCAGGGTCGGGGGCACGGCGTCGAGCGAGGTGACCGGCATGAAGCCCTGTTCGATGAGGAGCGGGAGGAAGTCGTCGCCGCCTCCCGGCTCGGCGCCGGGCCGGGCGATGGGGCCGGTGGGCTCGACGACGAGGGCGGGGCGCAGCTCGCCCTCGATCAGGACGAGGCCGCTGGTCACGCCGAGCACGGCCTGGGAGGGGGCGATCTCGGCGGGCTCGGGGCCGTCCTCGCCGGTGATGGAGCGGACGGCGCCCTGCAGCTGCTCCTCGGAGACCGGGACGATCTGCGAGGGCAGGCAGGTGGCGTGGGCGAAGGCGAGTACGGCGGTTTCGTCGCCGACGAACAGGACCGTGCTGGTGCGTTCCTGCTCGGAGTCGCCCGGGGTGCGACAGGAGGTGCAGTCGTAGCTGCCCGGGGCGTTCTCCCCGGCGACCAGGCGGTCGGCTTCTTCGTCGCCGATCTCGGCGCGTACGTCGTCGCTGACGTCGAGCATGCGCGGCACGGTTGGCTCCTCGGAACTTGATGTGTGGGGGTCCGGACGGCGCCCGGCTCATAAAGGGAACAACGGGCGATCAGTGGCGCAAGTCACGCGCGGAGGCGAACGGAATCGAACCATCCGCAGCAGAGGGTGAGTTGTGGGGCGGAATGTGTCACTCCGCGCCAACACCTGCTGTCTGCAAGGAAGTTACGTCGGTGAGCTGAGTCACAGATCGACGCGGCGGCGGGTTGATAAATGGTGAAATCAGGGAATGAAGTGGGTGGCCGAAACTCGCCGATACCCGGGGTAACGCTCAACTGGCCTGGAATGACAAGGAATTGATTGATAGCGGGGCGAGCGGGGCTCTAGATTCCACCGCCGTGTGCAGCGAGCACCGCTCGGGTACGTCCGCCGGTCGCACCAGCCAGCTCAAGCACCACGCGATCACGCACCACAGCACGATCCCTGGCGGACGGGGCCGGACGGGACCCCGGCGCCGGACGCGCGCGGGACCCGACGGCCGGGGAGAGCCCGGGTCCTTCGAGAGGGATATTCATGTCCGCACGTCCCCAGCGCATTCGTGAGACGGCAGTGATCGGCGGCGCGGCACTTCTCGCCCCGCTGGCCCTGCTCGTCGCGCCCGGCCACGCCGGCGCGGCGGACAACGGAGTGTGGGACCGCATCGCACGGTGTGAGAGCGGCGGAAACTGGCACATCAACACGGGCAACGGCTACTACGGCGGGCTGCAGTTCTCCGCCGGCACCTGGCGCGCGTACGGCGGCACCGCCTACGCGCCGACCGCCGCTCAGGCGTCCAGGGCGCAGCAGATCGCTGTCGCCACCAAGGTCCAGCGCTCCCAGGGGTGGGGCGCCTGGCCGACCTGTTCGGCCCGCGCGGGAGCGTATGGCTCCGCGCCCGCGGCGGGCGCACAGAAGGCGGCGCCCAAGGCCGTCAAGCAGCGCCCCGCCGAGCAGCGGAGCGTCGCGCCCCGGCACACCGATCGCGGCACGCACCGCCATGCCCTGCGCGGCGCGCAGAAGGGCAGCGGCTACACGGTGAAGCGGGGCGACACCCTCAGCCGCATCGCGGCGGCGCACCACACGAGCTGGCGGCAGCTCTACGCCGTCAACAGCGCGGTCATCGGCGGGAATCCGAACATGATCCTGCCGGGACAGCGGCTCTCCGTCTGAGCCCACGGCCGTTCGTGCCACGTCCATTCCCGAGTCCGCACCTGCGCGCGTTCCCGCGCTCGTTCCTGGGCTAGTTCCTGGGCTTGTTCCTGAGCCAGGGCTCGCGCTCGTCTCGTGCGCCCGGCACGGCCCCGCCCCGCCCCGGACCCCGTCGTCCGACCGGGTGGGGCCGTGTCCGGGGCGGCGCGGCACCCCGGACGGCCGTGACACGGCTGCTTAGCGTGACCCGATGTATCCGATCTTGCACAACCCGACGGGACGGGCCGGGGCCGCGTCCCGGCCCGCCACTGGGTCGGCGGCCGTCCTCGTCCCGTTCCTCGCGGCCCTGTGCGCCGCCCTCCTCGCCCTCCTGGCGCTCCCCGCCCCCGCGCACGCGACGCCGCCCCCGCCGCTGCCGGGGCCGGGCGCCCTCGCCCCCGGCACGTACGACTGCGCCCGCACCGCGTGGCCGTGGAGCTGTCTCGCCGAGTGCGAGAGCAGCGGGCGCTGGGACACCAACACCGGCAACGACTACTACGGCGGGCTCCAGTTCTGGCAGCCCACCTGGGAGGAGCACGGCGGCCTCAAGTACGCGCCGCGCGCCGACCTCGCCACCCGCGACGAGCAGATCAAGGTCGCCGAGGAGGTGCTGCGCACGCAGGGCTGGGAGGCGTGGCCGGCCTGTTCCAAGGGGCTCAAGCTCAATGGCCGCATCCACGTCGTCCGCTCCGGCGACACGCTCAGCTCGATCGCCAAGCACTATGGGATCAAGGGCGGCTGGCAGGCGCTGTACAAGGCCAACAAGGACATGATCGGGCCGCACCCGGACCGGCTGAACGTCGGCACGATGCTGCTCATCCCGAAGGGCGCGGGCCAGGCCCGTACCTGACCTCCGCAGGGCCAGGCCCGTATCTGGCCCCTGCCGGGTCTGGCCCGTACCTGACCCCCGCCGGGAGAGTCCCGCGCCGTCGCCACTCCGCCGCCTCACCGCTGAACTCGACCGCGCCCCGGCGCAGTTCGTGCACCACCACCGCCCGGCCCGCGCCCTCGCGCAGGCCGGGCGGCAGTCGTTGCTCGGCCACCACGACGCAGGCGTCGAGGCTGCTGAGCAGCCCGTACGTGCGGGCGGCCACCGTGGGCGACATGCCCTGGGCGGGCTCGTCGACCAGGACCACGCGGGGGCGGCCGAGCAGGGCGCGGGAGAGGGCGAGCATGCGCTGCTCGCCGCCGGACAGCGTGCCCGCGCGGCGGGAGAGCAGGGGGCGCAGCTCGGGGTAGGCGTCGAGGGCGGTCTCGAAATCCCGGCCCCTGGCCGCCAGTTGGAGGTTCTCGGCGACGCTGAGGGAGCCGAAGACGGCCTGCCGGTCCGGTACGAGGCACAGCCCGCGGCGGGCCCGTTCGTACGCGGCGAGCCGGGTGACGTCGGCCCCGTCCCACCGGACCCCGCCGCCGGACAGGGGGACGGTCCCGGCGAGGGCGCGCAGCGCGGTGGTGCGGCCGGATCCGTTGCGGCCGAGCAGGACGGTGACGGAGGGGGAGGGGGCGGCCAGGGTCACCCCGTGCAGTGCTTCCAACGGGCCGTAGTGGACGCGGACGTGCCGCAGTTCGACGCCTTTCATGGGTGCGACGTCCTTCGTGTACGGGTCCCCCGCTCGGCGTCGAGCGTGTGCAGAACCTGGTCGGCGGGGCCGGACGCGACGATGCGGCCCGCCGTCAGGACGTGCACCGTGTCGGCGAGTCCGGCGACCAGGTCGAGGTCGTGCTCGACGACGAGCAGGGCCATGCCGTCGGCCGCGAGGGCGCCCAACACCCGTACGAGCGCAGCGACTTCGGTGGCATCGAGTCCCGCGGCGGGCTCGTCGAGCAGCAGGACGTGCGGCTGCCCGGCGAGGGCGCGGGCCAGCTCGACGCGGCGCAGGGTCCCGGTGGGCAGCCCGGCGGCGGGTGCGGCGCGCACGTCGCCGTCGAGCCCGAGCAGCCGCAGGGCCCGTTCGACGGCGCCGGGATCCCGTACGCGTCCCTGCTCGGCCCCGACGCGGACATTCTCGGTGACGGTCAACGACGGGAAGACGGCCAGCTGTTGAAAGGTGCGGGCGACCCCGAGCCGGGTGCGGGCGTGCGCGGGCAGCCGTGTGATGGCCCGCTCCCCGAACACCACCCGCCCCGCGTCGGGCCGCAACGTCCCGGCCAGACAGTGGAAGAGGGTGCTCTTCCCCGCGCCGTTGGGCCCCACGACGGCGGTGACGCGGCCCGGGGGAAGGGTGAGGGAGACGTCGCGGAGTGCGGTGAATCCGTCGTAGGTGAGGGTGAGGTGGTGGGCGGAGAGGGTGGGGGGTGGTGTTGTTGTGGTTCCCCTCCTTTGCGTCTGCGTCTGCGTCTGCGCCTGCCGCGTGCTGGGGGCGGGGCGGGGACGCGGCGGTATGTCCGTCCTCGAAAAGCCGGGGGCGCCCTGTGCGTACACGCGTACTGTCGCGTCCGGTTGCTGTACTGCGGGCGGACATACCGCCGCGTCCCCGCCCCTGGGGTCGTAGCGCGGCTGCGGGGCGTTCATGGGTGCCTGGGGAGGAGAGGGGAGGGGCAGGGAGTCGGCCGGCCGTGACCGTGGGCAGAGCCCGAGGTGCGCCCGCACCGCCTCGCCCGCCGGCGTCAGCCGCGGCCGTCGTCGCAGGCGTGCCGTCGTCGCGCGCAGCGCCTCGTACGGGCCGCCGGGGAAGCGGCCGACGAGGACCGCGAGGATGCCGACCGCCGCCGCCGCGACGCCGCCGCGTGTGCCCGCGTCCAGGCCCACCAGGAGGGCCGCCGCGACCAGCGCGCCGAGGAGGCTGTCCGCACCCAGGACCACGATCGCCGCGAACCAGAGGAGCCCGCGCACCGGGTCGAACGCGGCGGGGTCGAAGGCCCGTACCCCCATGGCGAGCATCCCGCCGCCCAGCGCGGCGAGCGCCGCACCCGTCACGAACGCCGCGAGCTTCAGTGTGCGCACCGGCACCCCGGCCGCCGCCGCCCCCGCCTCGTGGTCCCGCATCGCCGCCAGCGCGCGCCCCGCACGGCCCCTGCGCAGCGCGGCCACCGAGAGCAATGCCCCGCCCAGGAGGGCGAGTTCGAGGAGGTAGTACGCGCGGTCGTCGCCGAAGCCCGTCGGGCGGCCGAACGTCAGGCCCGACGTCGCGTACGGCTGCGCGAAGACGAAGCGGCTCACCCCGACGCCGACCGCGAAGGTCGCGAGCGCCAGTGCGAGGCCGTGGCGGCTGATCGCGGGCCAGCCGGTGAGCAGCCCGAGGGGGGCCACCAGGAGCACGGCCGTCAAGAGGGCCGGGATGTAGGGGAGTTCGGGCAGGCCGGGGAAGCGGCCCGTCGCCAGGAGCGCCGTGAACAGGGCGCCCAGACCCGCGTAAGCCGCCTGCCCCAGGGAGATCTGGCCGCCGCGGCCCGTGACCACCACCAGGGAGAGCAGGACCACGGCCAGCGCCGGGACCTGGACGGACGTCGTGAGGTCCGAGCCCGCGAAGCCCAGGGGGATGAGGAAGAGCACGACCGCGACGATCCACGCGCCGGGCGGCGTCGGGATCCGCGCCGTCGCCGTGCGCGGCAGCGCGTCCCCCGTGCCCCCCGTGCCCCGGCCGCCGATTCCGGTCCTGCCGCCGATGCCCGGCAGGACGAGCGCGGCGATCAGCAGGGCCACGACGAAGAGGTTCGCGCCCACCGCCTGGAGCAGCGGCTGCGCCCACCCCGTGGGATGCAGCCGTGTCAACTGGCTCTGGGCGACGCCGAGTCCGAGCGCCACGGCCACCGCCACCGGCAGGCTCCGCATGCCCGCCGCGACCGCCACCGCCATCACCTCCATGACCAGGAGGGGCAGTCCGTACGGGTCCAGGCGGACGAAGGGGGCCAGGAGCACCCCCGTCAGGCCCGCCGTGAACGCCCCGAACGCCCAGCCCGCCGCGGCCACCCGGTCCGCGTCGATCCCGCCGAGGACCGCGAGCGAGCGGTCGTCGACCACGGCGCGCAGCTCGCCGCCGAAGCGCGTCCAGCGCGTCACCGCCCACACGGCGAGCGCCAGCGCGAGGGTGACCGCCAACTGCCCCCAGGGGTCGGCCGACACGAGGACCGGGGCGTCGGCCCGCGCCCCGCCGCCCCACACCAGCGCGGCCCCGCCCACGAGGAGCACGAACAGGCCGATCGAGGCGACGAGCGTCTGCGCCGGGTCGCCGCCCAGCACGGCGAGCGGGCGGAACACGGCGCGTTCGAGGAGCAGCCCGATCGCGGGGGCGACGACGAGCAGGGTGACCGAGGCGGCGAGCCAGAGCGGCCAGTCCCAGTCGACGGCGAACTGCCGTACCAGGTAAGCGCAGATCATCGCGATGGCGCCGTGCGCGAAGTTGAGCACGCCGGTCGCCCGGTGCGTGACGATCAGGCCGATCCCGGTGAGGGCCGCGGCGCTGCCGACCGAGAGCCCGGCCAGGGTGAGGTCGTAGCTCAGGGAGGCCATGGGGTCAGCGCTCCGGGGTGGGTGGGGGTGTCCGGCCTTCGGGGGGTTGCGGGGTGGCGGGGGCCTCGGGGGCATTGGGGATCTCGGGGGTGGCGAGGACCTCGGAGGGCTCAGGGACATCGGGGGCCACAGGGATCTCGGAGGCCCCTGAGCGCCCAGCGCTCCCCGAGAACCGGGTGCCTCCCGAGAGCCCAGCGCTCCCGGAGACTTCGGTGCCCTTGGTGCCCTTGGTGCCTCCGGAGAGCCCAGCGCCTCCCGGGCCCGCGGTGCCTCCGGTGCCTCCGGAGAGCCCAGCGCCTCCCGGGCCCTCCGCGCCCCCCGAGCGCCCAGCACCCCCCGCCCCCGACGGCTCGCAGATCGGGCACGGTTCCAGCTCGCCGCCCGCCAGGACCCGCGCGTCGACCGGCACCGCCTCGGGCTTGCCCGCGACGAGGGGGCAGTCGGCGCGGTGGCGGAGCGTGCCGCCGGGGACCATGAGGAGCTCTCCGCTGACCGCGACGGAGACGCTCTGCTCGGCGGGCGTGGGCCCGTCCGCGGCCCCGGCGGCCACGAGCAGCCCGTACAACTCCTCAACCCGCGCCGCCGCGAGGGCGCTCCTGCCGTGGCCGAGCAGGACCGCGCCCGCGACGATCAGCGCGGCGCCGGGCACCGTGCACGAGGCGAGATAGGGCAACTGCCGCTCGGCGAACCGCTCTCCGGAGATCCCGTACCAGCCGACGACGCACAGCACGGCCCCGGTGGCGAGCGCCCCGAAGGCCGCCCAGAGCACGGGGTGGACGGAGCGCAGCCGGGCCGCCCGCTCCCGGGCCGCACGGGCCGTCTGCGCGGACCGGGCCGAGCGCGTCGTACGAGCGGCCTGATCCGCCTGATCCGCCTGATCCGCCTGATCCGCCTGGCCCGCCTGACCTGCCTGGCCCGCCTGGCCCGCCTGATCCGTGCGATCCGTCTGATCCATGTGAGCCACCCGATCCGTCTGACCCGCTTGACCCGTCTGACCCGTCTGATCCGGCCGATTCTCTTGATCGCCCTGCGCCGCCTGATCCGTCTGATCCGCCTGAACCGCCTGTTCCTCCCGCATCCAGGCCCCCTCGGACGCGCGGCGTGGCGCGCGCCGTAGCTCTGCCGGGTCTGTTCATGTCAGCCGATCGCTTGCACTATGCCTTCTGGAAGCTGACGCTGAAACCTTCGGGCCGAGTTGAGCCCGGACCGAGACCCGGTGGTGAGCGGATGGTGCGCGGGGCAGGCTTCACAAGGGAGTTGGGCCGGGGGCGTGGCCGGCGCCGGGCGCGCGGCGCGGCGTGGACGGCCGCGACGGTCCTGCTGCTCGCGTCGGCCGCCACGGCCTGCGGGGACGACAGCGGCGACGGCAGCGAGAAGAGTCCCCCCAAACCCCCGGTGGAGAAGACCAGTTCACCGCCGGCCCCCTCCAAGAGCGCGACGGCCCCGGCCGATCCGGCGGCCGCCAAGAAGCAAGTGAGCACGAACTGGGAGAAGTTCTTCGACCCGGCCGTCCCGCTCAAGGAGAAGGAGTCGTATCTGGAGAACGGCGAGAAGATGCGCGCCGTCCTCAAGAGCTTCAGCGGCGACAAACGTGGCCGGCAGGTCCAGACGAAGGTCAGCAAGGTCGAGTTCACCTCCGACAAAGCTGCCAAGGTCACCTATGTGCTGACCCTCAAGGGCGCCACCGCGCTGCCCAACGCCGAAGGGACGGCCGTCAGCCAGGGCGGGACGTGGAAGGTGTCGGTGAACACCCTGTGCGCCCTGGTGAAAATGAGCGGCAATGCGTCCCCCGGGCCCGGCTGCTAGGGCCGCGCTCGCGGCAGCCCTGCTGCTGACCCTGGCCGCCGCGGCGGGCTGCGGCAGCCGCCTGCCCGAGAGCGACTTCGAGCACCGGGCCACCGGGCAGGCCACGGCGGGCGGGGCGCCGGTCCGCGTCGGCATCATCACCAGCGAGACCAGCCCGGTGGGCGGCGCCGCCTTCACCGGCCCGCGCGACGGCGCCAAGGCGTACTTCGAGCGCCTCAACGCCCGCGGCGGCATCGACGGCCGCCGCGTCGAGGTGCACACCTGCGACGACGGCGGCAGCGGCGTCGGCAACAACGACTGCGTGCACAAGCTCGTCGACGAGCAGCGGGTCGTCGCGCTCGTCGCCACCACGTCCCTGGACTACGCGGGGGCCTCCCGGGTCTCGGCGGCGGGCGTGCCCGACATCGGGGGCCAGCCCATCGGCTCCGCGTACGACACATATCCGCACCTGTACGGGATCTACGGCAGCCTCGCCCCGCGCGAGGGCAAGCCCGGCTGGGGCGGGACGCTGTACGGCGGCACGGAGGTCTACCGCTACTTCAAGCGCGAGCAGGGTGCGCGCACCGCCGCCGTCGTCTCCTACAACCAGTCCGCCTCCGCCGCGTACGCCCGCCTGGTCACCCGGGGCCTGAAGGCCGAGGGCTACAAGGTCGTCACCGAACAGGTCGACTTCGCGCTGCCCAACTTCCGGGCGGCGGCGGCCGACCTGAAGGAGCAGGGCGCCGACCTCGTCTTCGACGCGATGGACACGCACGGCAACGCGCAGCTGTGCGAGGCGATGGACGCCGTCGGCGCGAAGGTCACCGCGAAGGTCACCAACGTGCAGAACTGGACGTCGACGGTGGCCGAGGACTACAAGGACGCCCCGCGCTGCCGCAACGCCCTGTGGGCCACGGGTTCGAGCCGGAACTACGACGACACCGCCACGGGGCAGCCCGCCGTACGCGAGTTCCGAGCCGCCACGAAGGGGCTGAAGACGCACTCCCAGTGGCAGTTGGAGGGGTGGGCCGCGGCCCTGTGGTTCACGGACGCCGCACGGGCGTGCGGGCGCGACGGCGACATCACGCGCGCGTGCGTCGACCGCTTCATGGACCGGGGCAAGCCCTACACCGCGCGCGGTCTGCTGCTCCCGGTGACGTACGAGCGCCTGGCCGAGCCGCCGAAGACGCGTCGCACATGTGTCTCAGTCGCCCGCTGGAAAGACGGCCGAGGCTGGGTCACACAGGCGGGTGACATGCGTCACAACTGTTTCGATGTGCCGCAACTCGGTTACCAGCCCTGATGCAGGTCGGAGCACAGGAGTTCCCGATTCCGGGTCTCTGTGCGGCATCAGTTCCAGAACAAGATGATGATGGCGACCAACCCGGGAACCGGAATCCCTGTCTAACCCTGCGGTAGGCGGACGAGAAGGATGGTCTGCGGGGAACCAAGGGAAAATATGGGATACGGGGACGCATGCACATCTCTTTCCTGATTCATAACGCGTACGGAATCGGAGGGACGATCCGGACGACGTACAACCTGGCGAACACGCTGGCGGAACAGCACGACGTGGAAGTCGTGTCGGTACTGCGCCACCGCGAGGAGCCGGTGTTCGCCGTCGACCCGCGCGTGCGGCTGCGCCACCTCGTGGACATCCGCAAGGGGACCGCGGGCTATGAAGGAGACAGCGCGGAGTACCGCACTCCGGCCAGGGTGTTTCCCTCCGCCGAGGGCCGCTACGCCCAGTACAACGCCCTCACCGACCGCCGCATCGCGGAGCACCTCGTCTCGGTCGACTCCGACGTGGTGATCGGCACCCGCCCGGGGCTCAACGTGCACCTCGCCCGCCAGACCAGGCGCGGCCCGCTGCGCGTCGGGCAGGAGCACCTCACCCTCGACAGCCACTCCAAGCAGCTCCGCCGCCAGCTGCGCAGCGTGTACCCGCGCCTCGACGTCCTGACCACGACGACCGAGGCCGACGCGCACGCCTACCGCACGACGATGCGGCTGCCCGGCGTGCACGTCCAGGCGGTGCCCAACCCGGTGCCCGCGCCCGGCATCGCCCCCGCCGACGGCTCCCACAAGTGGGTCGTCGCGGCGGGCCGCCTCGCGCCGGTGAAACGGTACGACCTGCTGATCAGGGCCTTCGACCGGGTCCGCGCGGAGCGCCCCGACTGGCGGCTGCGGATCTACGGCGGCGGCAAGCAGAAGGACAAGCTGCGCAAGCTCATCGACGAGCTCGGGCTCTACAACCACGTCTTCCTGATGGGCCCCGCCCACCCCATCGAGCCCGAGTGGGCCAAGGGCTCCATCGCCGCCGTCAGCTCCAGCCTGGAGTCCTTCGGCATGACGATCGTCGAGGCCATGCGCTGCGGCCTCCCGGTCGTCGCCACCGACTGCCCGCACGGCCCCGGCGAGATCATCGACAACGGCGTGGACGGCCGCCTCGTCGAGAGCGGCAACGTGGACGCGATCGCGGGCGGCCTGCTGGAGCTGATCAACGACGACGCGCTGCGCCACCGGATGGCCGGGGCCGCGCTCACCGACTCCGAGCGCTTCGACCCCGCGCGGATCGCCGAGCGCTACGAAACGATGTTCACCGAGAGGATCAGCCGCGGCGGCTCCATGGGCGGCCGGTTCCGCGGCTCCCTGCACCGCGCCCGCGGCGCACTCCTCGGTGGCGCCTACGCCGTGCGGGACCTCGCCCGTACGGCACCGACGAAGGGGCAGACGGCATGACGTCCGTGGCCGCACCGCAGACCGGGAGCGACGTGGCGAGCACCGAGACCACCACCACCGCCGACTCCGCGCTCGCACCGAGCGCCGACTGCATCGCGGACTCGGCGGGCGGACTCACCTTCGACATCACCGACCCCGGCGAGCCGGGCACGGCCCATCTGCTGCTGCGCCTGCGCGACGCGGGCGCCCCCACGGACGGGGCGGACCGGGCGGAGCACGAGGTGCGCCTGCCGCTCACCCCGTCCGCCGACGGCCGTCTGCGTGCCGCGCTGCCCAGCAGCATGGAGCTGGCCGAGGGCCGCTGGGACGCGTACGTCGAGGTGCCCGGCACCCCCGCCCCGCGCCGCCTGGTGCCGGGCGTGAACGATCTGCGCTCGCTCGTCGACCGGGCCCCCAGCGGCGCCCGCGGCCACGTCGCCGTCCGCATCCCGTACCCGACGAAGCACGGCAACCTCACGGTCCGCAGCTGGCATCGCGCTCCGCACGCGGAGGTCGGCGAGATCGGCCTCGACCAGGCCGGGGCGGCCCTCACCGGGCGTGTGTACGGCACCGGCCTGACCGGCCAGGCGTACGTGGAGGCGCGCCGCCGCAGCGAGCCGCACCGCACCCACCGGGCCGAAGTCACCGCGCGCGGGCCGGAGTTCACCGCCACCGTCGACTTCGGTGAGCTCGCCGACAGCGGGGCGGGCACCTGGGACCTCTGGCTGCACCCGGCCGGCGAGAGCGGCCCCCGGGTCCGGCTCGCCCGCATCCTGGACGACGTGGCCGACAAGAAGGCGATCTTCCTGTACCCCACGACCCGCGTCGTGGTCCCCCAGGGCGTCGTCGAGGCGGGCCCGTACTACACGACGGACAACGACCTGTCGATCCGCGTCGTGGAGGCCAAGGCCGCGGGCTGAACCAAGCGCCGACGTACCGTCCGCAGAAACGTGCCTTCGCTGCGGACGGTACGTGTCCGCAACACCCGGCAGAATCGGCCCCATGTTGGAGACCTCCGCACGGCTGCTGCGTCTGCTCTCGTTGCTCCAGGCCCACCGCGAGTGGTCAGGGGCCGATCTCGCCGACCGCCTCGGCGTCACCCCGCGCACCGTCCGCCGCGACGTGGACCGGCTGCGGGAGCTCGGCTATCCCGTGAACGCGAGCCCCGGCACGGGCGGCGGCTATCAGCTCGGCGCCGGGGCCGAGCTGCCGCCGCTGCTGCTCGACGACGAGGAGGCGGTGGCCGTCGCGGTGGGCCTGCGGGCCGCCGCGGGGCAGGGCGTCGAGGGCATCGGCGAGACGTCCGTGCGCGCCCTCGCCAAGCTGGAGCAGGTCCTGCCGAGCAGGCTGCGCCGCCGCGTCGGCGCCCTCAACGCCTTTACGGTGCCCATGTTCCGCACGCCCGGGCCCGCCGCCGTCGACCCCGGCGTCCTGACCGAACTGGCCGCCGTCTGCCGGGACTCGGAGCGGCTGCGCTTCGACTACCGCGACCACAACGGCAGTTCGAGCCGCCGCCTCGTCGAACCGCACCGCCTCGTCTGCACCGAGTACCGCTGGTACCTGGTCGCCTGGGACGTGGACCGGGCCGACTGGCGTACGTTCCGCGCCGACCGCATCACGCCGAAGCCGCCGCACGGCCCGCGCGTCGCCCCGCGCACCCCGCCCGCCGAGGACCTCGCCGCCTATGTCTCCCGGGGCGTCTCCACGCACGCGTACGCCGCCCAGGCCGTGGTCCGCCTCCATGTGCCGCTCGCGGAGGCGGCACGGCGCATCTCCCCGTCGGGCGGCACCCTGGAGCCCGAGACCGAGGGGACCTGTCTGCTGCGCACGGGCGCGGCCAGCCTCGACGTCATGGTCTTCCATGTGATGTTCATGGGCTTCGAGTTCGAGATCGTGGAGCCCGCCGAGCTCACCGACCGGGTCAGGTCGGCCCGGGACCTGCTGAGCCGGGCTCTGGAGCGGACGGAGCGGACGGAGCGGGCAGCGCCGTCTCCCGGAACGCCGCGTACTCGGGATGGTGCAGATCGAACGCGGGGGACTCGGACCGGATCCGGGGCAGCGTGACGAAGTTGTGCCGGGGCGGCGGGCAGGAGGTGGCCCACTCCAGGGAGCGGCCGAAGCCCCAGGGGTCGTCGACGTCGACCTTCTCGCCGTACTTCCACGTCTTCCAGACGTTGTAGAGGAACGGCAGCGTCGACATCCCGAGCAGGAACGCGCCGATGGACGAGATGGTGTTGAGCACCGTGAACCCGTCGGCGCCCAGATAGTCGGCGTACCGACGCGGCATGCCCTCCGCGCCCAGCCAGTGCTGGACGAGGAACGTGGTGTGGAAGCCGACGAAGAGCGTCCAGAAGTGGATCTTCCCCAGGCGCTCCTCGAGCATCTTGCCGGTCAGCTTCGGCCACCAGAAGTAGAAGCCGCCGAAGGTCGCGAAGACGACGGTGCCGAAGACGACGTAGTGGAAGTGCGCGACCACGAAGTACGTGTCGGTGACGTGGAAGTCCAGCGGCGGCGAGGCGAGGATGACGCCGGTGAGCCCCCCGAACAGGAACGACACCAGGAAGCCGATCGCCCACAGCATCGGTGTCTCGAAGGACAGCGAGCCCTTGAGCATGGTGCCGGTCCAGTTGAAGAACTTCACGCCCGTCGGGATCGCGATCAGGAACGACATGAAGGAGAAGAACGGCAGCAGCACCGCCCCCGTCGCGAACATGTGGTGCGCCCACACCACCACGGAGAGGCCGGTGATGGCCATCGTCGCGCCGATCAGCGGGATGTAGCCGAAGATCGGCTTCCTGCTGAAGACCGGGATGATCTCCGTGATGATGCCGAAGAACGGCAGCGCGATGATGTAGACCTCCGGATGCCCGAAGAACCAGAAGAGGTGCTGCCACAGCAGCGCACCCCCGAACTGGGCGTCGAACACGACGGAGTGGAAGCGCCGGTCCGCCTCCAGGACGAGCAGCGCGGCCGCGAGCACGGGGAACGCCATCAGCACCAGGATCGAGGTGAACAGCACGTTCCAGGTGAACACCGGCATCCGGAACATCGTCATCCCCGGCGCCCGCATCCCGATGATGGTGGTCAGGAAGTTCACCGCGCCGAGGATCGTGCCGAAGCCGGAGAGCGCGAGCCCCATGATCCACATGTCGGCGCCGATCCCGGGCGACCGCTCCAGGCTGTTGAGCGGCGCGTACGCGAACCAGCCGAAGTTGGCGGGCCCGCTCGGCACCAGGACCGAGCCGAGCACGATCAGGCCGCCGAAGAGGAAGAACCAGTACGAGAGCATGTTGAGCCGCGGGAAGGCGACGTCGGGGGAGCCGATCTGCAGCGGCATGATCTCGTTGGCGAAGCCCGCGAACGTGGGCGTCGCGAAGAGCAGCAGCATGATCGTGCCGTGCATGGTGAAGAGCTGGTTGAACTCGTTGTTGTTCATCAGCTGCAGCCCGGGGCGGGCGAGTTCGGCCCGCATCATCAGGGCCATGAGCCCCGCGATGAGGAAGAACACGAACGACGTGATCAGATACAGGTGCCCGATCTTCTTGTGATCGGTGGTGGTCAGCCAGTCCACGATGATCCGGCCCGGCCGCCGCTCCCGGACCTCGCGCGTGTCCGCCGCCACCGTCTGCGTCCCCATCGCCTGCCCCTTCGCCGTCGGCACCGGGCTTGCTGAAGCCCGTGCCGTCCCGCCCGCGAGCCCACGCCATGATGCTCGCGTCCCACCCTGCTCCGACAGGGGGCGTACGCCGTGGACTGTGGGGGAACCATGAATTCCTATGCGCCGTCACATCCCCACGTGCGCCCCGAAATAGCAAAATGGGGAGGTGCTGTAAAGGCGCCGCCAGACTCTCAATTGAGTGCTGCTTTACCTCTCGGAGGGCGCCGGAGGAGATCTCGCAGGGGGGTGTGCCGGGGAGCTTTCGAAGGGCTCCGACTCGCTCCTGAATTACGTCGGGACAAGTACGGAACCGCCCGTACGTGTGACGGAGTTGGAGCGAAACGCAGGTGGAGGTCCTGTGACATAAGCGTGACCAGAGAGGGACTCGTCACACATGGTGCACGGTTAGCCTGGCGCCCATGGCACCTATCCCCACACCGCCCGTGGAACCCGATGACGCCCCGGACTCCTATGTCGGCCTCGCCGCCGAGCAGGCCGAGCTGCGGGCCCGTGAGCGCGGCTGGTCCACCGTCAGATCGCTGGCTCCGGGCACCATCATCACCATGGAGTACCTGGCAGGGCGGCTCAACTTCGAGGTCGACGGCGGCACGGTGAAGCGCTGCTGGAAGGGCTGACGGACCCCTCTGACGGCCACCTTCGGCCACCTCTGACGGACGCCTCCGGCCGGCCACCTCTGGCCACCTTCGGCCAGCGCAAGACGGCAGGCAAAAGGCCCCGGTTCCTCGTCGGAACCGGGGCCTTCGCCGTGCGGGGAGGGGTTGTGCGTACCGGTCTCCCCGCTGTTCTCGGGTCAGCCGCCCGCCACCGGGCGGGCCGACGTGGTGCCTCGGGCCACGCGCTCCGGGTGCTGCGGGCGGCGGCTGCCGACGGGCGTGACCGGGGTCCGCTCGGAGCGCGTCGTGTGCGGCCCGGGGGCGAGGTAGGCGGGGGAGCGGGCGCTGCGGACGGCGCCGATCGGCTCGCGGGCGGGGCCGACGCCCTCCGTGGGGCTGCGCGGCGGGAAGAGCGCGGAGGCTCCGGCGGGGGCCGGAACGGGAACGCCGGCGCCGGCGCGGCGGTTGCGCCAGGTCTCGCGGACACCGAAGATCCAGCCCTCGACCCGGGCGATGAGGGGCTCCACCCACGGCAGCGCGAGCAGGACGAGCAGGCCCGCGGCCCAGCCGAGGAACACGTCGCTCAGCCAGTGCGTGCCCAGGTAGACGGTGGTCAGGCCGACGCTGAGGGAGACCACGGCGGAGAGCGCGGACAGGTAGCGGCGGGTCACCGGGGTGGAGGCCAGATAGGCCAGGATTCCCCAGGTCACCACGGCGTTGGCGGTGTGGCCGGAGGGGAATATATCGCCGCCCTGCCACATCTCGTTCGACCCGATGACCGTGGCGTAGTGGGGGCCGAGGCGGCCCATGCCGATCTTCGCGGCGCCCACCGTGGCGTTGAGCAGCAGCAGGGCGGCACCGAACATCAGCAGCGGGCGCAGCGTGTGCTGACGCCAGGAGCGCCAGCCGAGCCAGGCCGCGACCATGACGGCGGTCGGGCCGCGCTGGCCGAGGACGACCCAGTAGTCGAGGAAGGCGTGGATCTCGGGCCACTGCTGGTAGGGCCGGAAGAACATGACCTGCCAGTCGAAGCGGACGAGCCACGAGGTGGTCACGACGGCGACGACGATGGCCAGATAGAAGGCGAGGGTCGCGCTGAAGAGCACGACCCTGTGCCGGCTCATCCTCGGTTCATCGAGGCCGACCGGTCGTTCCGGCTCACGGTCTAGCCGGGCGAAGACCCGGTCGAGACGGGTGAGGTTTCGTTCGGTACGCACCCAATCGACGTTACAGCGAGTGAGTGCGGCGCTAGGTCGAATCAGTGGCTTTGTGATGACGATGTGATGTGGGATTGATCTCAGGGCGAATTTTATTCCCGAGGTTTCAGCAATTTCCGACGGGGCCCGGCGAATTCATAGATCATTTACCGGGGGCGTTATATCGCCCTTATAAATGCGTTCACCGGGTGCTGGTGCTCAATTTCCCGGGAGCTCACCGGGCGGGCCGCCCGGGACCATAAAAACGATCATGGCGGACCCGAGCCGTTCAGCCAGAACGCCCCGTAGACCGCGCTCGCCGCCGCCACCACCCCGAGCACCGCCGCCGACCTGGACGTACGCAGCCGGGCCAGGGCCACCGCGACGGGCAGGAGCAGCGGGAAGGCGGGCAGCAGGAGCCGCGGTTTCGAGCCGAAGTAGCCCTGCGCGCACAGGGCGAGCGCCACCACGATCCCGCAGTAGACGAGCAGCGGCAGCGGCTGCCCCCGGCGCACGCACAGCACATACAGCCAGACGACCAGGGCGACCCCGACGATCAGGCCGATCCCGGCGAGGGCCGAGGGGAACGAGGTGAACTTGTCGCCGATGAACCGGGCGAAGGCCAGGCCCCCGTCGAAGCCGTTGCCCCACCCCTTCTGCACGTCGAGATAGCCGAAGAGGCCGCCGCCCGTGCGGTGCCCCACCCACAGCACATAGCCGGCCGCGCCGAGCGGGGCGAGCACGACGCCGAGCACCAGGCGCCAGTCCGCCCGCCGCTCCCGCCGCACCAGGGCGGCCGCCGCCACCCACACCGCGGCCACCACCGCGGCCCCGACCGGCCGGGTCAGCCCGGCGAAGGAGGCGAGCAGGCCCGCCGTCACCCAGCGCCGGGTCACGACCGCGTAGAGCGACCAGGCCGCGAGCGCCGTGAACAGCGACTCGCTGTACGCCATCGACTGCACGATCCCGACGGGCAGCACCGCCCACAGCGCGACGGCGCAGACCCCGGCCCTGCGCCCGTACACATGGGCGGCGACCGCGAAGATCCCCCATGCCGCGGCCAGCGAGGCGACCCAGCTCACCACCAGTCCCGCGTCCGCGTACGACAGCGGGCTCACCGCCGACACCAGGCGCTCCAGCCACGGCAGGAGCGGGAAGAACGCGAGGTTCGAGTGGACGTCGCCGTTCGGCAGCCGCACCTGCCAGCCGTAGCCGTGGTCGGCGACGCGGGTGTACCAGAGCGAGTCCCAGCGGGCGGTCAACAGGGTGTGCGGGCTCTTGCCCGTCGCCGCGCACCACGCCGCGAGCACCGCGAGCCCGAGCGCGCGCACCCCGGCGTACACGAGCAGCGCGGGCGCCGCCCGGCGCAGCAGCGGAGCGGCCGCGCCGGCTCCGGCGGCGGACGAAGGGCGTTGATCAAGATCGGTCACGGGCTCGATTATCGGCGCAGCACACCGCCGGATGCCCCCTCGGGGCACCGGTCCGGACGCCGGTCACCGCCCCGGCGGGTGGCACACGCCACATCACCACCGTGCAACCATGAGAGGTCCGCCACGCGCCCCTGCGGTGAACTCGCGTAGTCTGACGGCTCACTCGCCCTTCGCGACCGCCGGAGCTGGGAGTCCCCACCCCTCCGTCCCCACGTGGCCGATGCGCGAGGGATCACTTGGAGGTACGCACATGTCCGGGACGACCACGGCCGCCGCACCGACCGGCCGTCGTCTCTCCGGCGCCGGTCCTTGTGCCAACCGCTGGCTCGTCCTCCTCGTCCTCTGCGTCAGCCTGCTGCTCGTCGCCGTGGACGCGACGGTCCTGCACGTGGCGGTGCCCGCCGTCACTGAGGACCTCAGGCCCGGCGCGATCGAGCTGCTGTGGATCGTGGACGTCTATCCGCTGGTCTGCGCCTCGCTCCTCATCCTCTTCGGCACGCTCGGCGACCGTGTGGGCCGCAGACGCGTCCTGCTCTTCGGATACGGGCTCTTCGGCGTGGCCTCCGCGGTGGCGGCCCTCGCCGACACCCCGCACGTCCTGATCGCGGCCCGTGCGCTGCTCGGCGTCGGCGGCGCGATGATCATGCCCGCGACGCTCTCGATCCTCCGCCAGGTCTTCCCCGACCGGCGCGAACGGGCGCTCGCGATAGGCATCTGGAGTGCCGTCGCCGCGGTGGGCGCGGCCGTCGGACCGCTGCTCGGCGGCTTCCTCCTCGAACACTTCTGGTGGGGTTCGGTCTTCCTCATCAACATCCCGCTGATGCTGGTGAGCCTGCCCGTCGGCCGGATGCTGCTGCCCGAGTCGACCGGTGACCGCGACGGCCCGTGGGATGTGATCGGCGCGCTGATGGCGGCGGCCGGGCTCTTCGGCGTCGTGCTCGGCGTGAAGCGGCTCGGCAGCGGGGAGTCGCCGTTCGGCATGACGACGCTGGTCTCCCTCGCCGTCGGCGGGGCGCTGCTCGCCGCCTTCGTGCGGCGCCAGCGCCGCCGCACGCATCCGCTGGTGGACCTGGCGATGTTCGCGCGGCCCGCGTTCAGCACGTCGGTCGGCTGCATCGTGCTCGCGATGCTCGCCCTGGTGGGCCTCGAACTGATCGCCGCGCAGTACCTCCAGCTCGTCCTCGGTCTCTCGCCGCTGGAGACCGGGCTCCGGCTGCTGCCGCTGACGCTCGCCGCGATGGCCGCGGGCCTGGCGGGCTCGCGGATGCTGCACCGCTTCGGGCCGCGCGCCATGGTCGCCTTCGGCTTCTGTGTGACCGCGGCCGCCGTGGTCCTGCTCACCGGCATGGGTGACGGCGACAACACGCCGCTGCTGCTCTGCGGCTTCGTGCTGCTCGGCTTCGGCCTGGAGACCACGCTGTTCGGCTCGTACGAGTCGATGCTCAGCGAGGCGCCGCAGTCCCAGGCGGGCGGCGCCGCCGCGATCGGCGAGACCAGCTATCAACTGGGCGCGGGCATCGGCATCGCGCTCCTCGGCAGCGTCATGAACGCGGCCTACGCGCCCGGTCTCTCCTCCGTGCCGGGTGTATCGGCCCAGTCGAGCGCGGCCGCGAGTCACTCGCTGGGCGAGGCGTATCAGGTCGCCGACCGGCTCGGCGGCAGCGCGGGGGAGAGCCTGCGGGTCTCGGCGCGGGACTCCTTCGTGCACGGACTGCACGTCACGCTGCTGGTCAGCGCGGGGCTGCTGCTGCTCGGTGCGCTCGCCGCGCTGAAGCTGCCGCGGTCCGCGGAGTGCGCCGCCTCCGCGGCGCAGGGCGAGCCGGGGATACCGGCCCCCCGCGACCCGGCCGGAGTCGGCACCGAGTCGGTCCGCTGAGGCGCTGGGGGACAAGGCGCTCACCGCGACCGCGGTGAGCGGCCCTGCCCTCAGCTCTGGTTGAAGAAGCCGTCCGCGGGACGGCTCGCGGCCTCGCCGTTGACGATCTGGGTGTCGGCCGGGGTGAGCAGGAAGACCCGCGTCGCCACGCGCTCGATGGAACCCCGCAGCCCGAAGGTGAGCCCGGCCGCGAAGTCCACCACGCGCTTGGCGTCGGAGGGCTCCATGGCCGTGAGGTTCATGATGACCGGGACGCCCTCCCGGAAGAGCTCGCCGATGCCGCGTGCGTCCCGGAAGCTGTCCGGGGTGACCGTGCCGATCCGGCGGCCCTGCTCCTCGGCGGCCTCGGCCGCCACCCGCACCCGCGGGTCGGTGACCCAGGCGTCGGCGGACTCGGGTCCCTCGGCTCCGTCGTCTTCGTAACCGTCGTAGTAGCGCTCGTCATTGTTGTCGTCGACGAGGCCAAGCCAGGCACTCGCCTTGCGCACCGATCCCATGGACGCCTCCTCTCGCAGCGGTCTCTTTCCGTTCCGCATCCCTATCGTCGTCCATGATGCGGATGGTGCGCCAAGTGGATAGTCGCCGCGCGGGGTTTTCGTGACGGTACTGGTGCAGAGTCAACGCCTTGACACACGGGGATCCTCAAGGGTCTTGCCGTATACGGCTGCTGACAGTGAGTGAAATATGATTCTTCGTGCCGTATGGGTGACGGGCGGTGCGTCCGGGTGAACGGAACCCCGGTTACGATGCCGCAGTTGATCCACAACGGCCCTCAGCGGCCGGCATCGGACTTCACGGGGGAGTCGTCTTGTTCGGAATCGTCAGGCCCTGCAGCCATCGTCTCGGCGAAGGTCTGAAGACCCAGTGGATGGCGCATCTGTGCGGGCTCTGCCTCGCGCTGCGCGGTGACCACGGGCAGTTCGCCCGGGTCGTGACCAACTACGACGGGCTCATCATCTCGGTTCTGACGGAGGCTCAGGCCGAGCGCAGCACCGGCTGGCGGCGCACCGCGGGGCCCTGTCCGCTGCGCGGCATGCGCACCGCGTCGGTCGCGCAGGGCGAGGGTGCGCGGCTCGCCGCGGCGGTCTCCCTCGTGCTCGCGTCGGCGAAGGTCCGTGACCATGTCGTCGACGGGGACGGGATCCTGGCGCGCAAGCCGGTGGCCGCCGCCGCCCGCAGGGTCGCGCGGAGCTGGGACCGGGCCGGGGCGAAGACCGGCGCTGATGTGGGCTTCGACACGGCCGTGCTGGTCGACGCCGTCGAACGGCAGGCCGGGATCGAGACCTTGGCGGGCCCGGGCACCTCGCTGCTCACCGTCACCGAACCCACCGAGACGGCGACCGCCGCGGCCTTCGCGCACACCGCCGTCCTCGCCGGGCGGCCGGGCAACGCGGCGCCGCTGGCCGAGGCGGGGCGGCTCTTCGGGCGGCTCGCACATCTCCTTGACGCCGTGGAGGACAAGGAAGCTGACGCCGCGTCGGGTGCCTGGAACCCGCTCGCCGCGACCGGGACGTCCCTGGCCGAGGCGCGGCGGCTCGCCGATGACGCGGTGCACGGGATACGGCTCGCGCTGCGTGACGCCGAGTTCACGGACGGCAAGCTGGCGCACCTGCTGCTCGCGCACGAGCTGAAGCGCTCGGTGGACCGCGCCTTCGGCACCGAGTCGTGCGGTCACGGCCACGGCCCCGCCCATGAAGTGACGGCCCATCAGGGCGGCGGCGGGTACGGCGGGCCCTATGGGGCGCCGCCGCAGCAGGGCGGGCCGTACGGGTCCGGTGGCGGGGGACCGTACGACCCGCAGAATCCGTACGGGGGCGGTGGCAATCCGTACGGTGGCGGGGGTGGCAATCCCTTCGGGGGTGGTGGGTCCGGTGGGCCCGGTGACCCCGGCGCGTTCGGGCCGCCGCCCCCGCCGAAGCCCGGCAAGCGCGGCTTCTGGGCGGGGTGCGCCGTCGCGATCGGTCTCTGCTGCACCTGCAAGGTGTGCTGTGCCGAGCACTTCGAGGGGCCGTGGTCCCGGAAGAAGCGCGAGGGGTGCTGCCACAGCTGTGACTGCGGGGGCTGCGACGGCGGCTGCTGCGGGATCTGCGAGTGCTGCTCCTGCTGTGACTGTGGGCTCTGACGGCCCCTCGGGCGCCGGGGGCCGGTCTGCCGGTCAGTCCTTGATCTCCGGCGGGGAGATCTGCGACTTCTTGATCGCGGACGGCTGTGTGCCCCACTTCTTCAGGATGCGCTCGTACGTGCCGTCCTTGATGAGCTGGTCGACCGCGGCCCGGAACGCGGGGGCCAGCTTCGTGCCCTTCTTGAAGGCGAAGCCGACATCGAGCCGGTGGAACTCGTTGAGGAACTTCACGCCCTCCTGCTGCTTCACCGCGTAGCGCAGGCCGTTGATGGTGGACATCACGACGTCCGTGCGGCCCTGCTGGAGCGAGGACCAGATCGCGCTCGAGTCGGCGTACGTCTTCACCGAGTACGGCTCCTTGCCCGCCTTCGAGCAGAGGTGCTTGTTGTCCTCCAGGGTGGCTTCGAAGGTGGTGCCCGCGCCGGTCGCCACGTTCAGGCCGCACAGCTGCGTGAAGTCGGTGACCTTGGTGAGCTCGCTGTCCTTGCGGGCGGCGAAGCCCTGGCCGTCGTTGATGTAGGTGACGAAGTCGAGGGTCTTGCGGCGCTCGTCCGTCACGCCGAAGTTGCCGGTGCCGAGGTCGTACTTGCCGCTGTCGAGGGCGGGCAGGATCGCCTCGAAGCTCGCCTCCTCCCGGTCGAGCTCGACGCCGAGCACCTTGGCGACGGCGTCGGCGAAGTCGACGTCCTGGCCGACGAGCGTCTTGCCGTCCTCCAGGTAGGTGGTGCCCGGCGGGGTGCCGCCGACGGAGGTCGCGAGCCGGAGCGAGCCCTTCGCGCGGACGTCGGCGGGGAGCAGCTTCGCCGCGGCCTCGTCCTTCTTGACCGCCGACACCACGTCCGTCGTGGGGATCTTCGCACTCTTGCCCGCGGGCGCCGCGCCGCCCGCCCCGCCGTCACCCCCGCCCGAGCCGCAGGCGGTGAGCGTGAGCGTGGCGGCGGTGATCAGGGCGAAGGCGGCGGGGATGCGCTGGGCATGCAGGCGTGTGCGCAGCCGGGTGCGCGGGGTCGTGCTCATGGGTGACGTACTCCAACTCCGGGCGGACGCGCGGAAGGTAGGCAAGGAGAAAGCAGGCAGGGAGAAGCAGGCAGGTGGTGCGGTGGTACGAGGGGAGGGGCGCCGGAGACCGGAAACGGCGGGGTCACGGCGTACGCGTGTGAAGGCGAGGGCAACTCGGCGCGGGCGCACGGGAGATGACGGCGTGCGGGAGCGCGCAGCGGGGTCGGCTCAGGAAGAGCGCACCGGGTGCGTCAACGGAGACTTCAACAAGAAGACGACCACACGCGACCGAAGTCGATGTGGGAGCGCGTGACCAGCCACTGCTGTGGATGCATGGGCCAAGTGGAACAGGCATCCGGTTCCGCGTCAACCGTCGTGAGACGTATCGCCCACATCCTGGACAGCCTTGACAGCGACGGGAATTGGCCCCGTACTCTCGAACCCTTGAACGCCGGAGCGTGCTGAGGGGCTCGGTCCGGCGGTGTTCTGCCGTGTGAAGGCACCACCCGTGTTCGATCTCCCGTATCCACGGAGCCTTCGCATGTCGTCATCCGACACCCTCGTAAAATCCGGGGCCACCCCTCCCGAAGATCCCGCCGACCTCGACGCGCTCGCCGCGCTTCCCGGCGTCCCGCGCATCGTGCCCCGCCGCCGGCCCGGCCAGTGGGCGGCCGCCGCCCTCGTCCTGGCCCTGCTCGCGCTCGTCGCCCAGTCCGTCGTGCGCAACGACAAGTTCCAGTGGGACGTCGTCGGGGAGTACTTCACCACGGCGGCCGTGCTGCGCGGGCTCTGGCTCACGCTCTGGCTGACCGCCGTCGTCATGGCCGCCGGCTTCGCGCTCGGCACCCTGCTCGCGATCGGGCGGCTCTCCGCCAACCCGGTGCTGCGGAGCGTCAGTTGGGGCTATGTCTGGCTGTTCAGGTCGGCGCCGATCCTGGTGCAGCTGCTGTTCTGGTTCAACATCGGGGCGCTCTACCCGACCCTCTTCGGCATCAAGACGGTCGACCTGCTCGGGCCCGTCACCATCGCCATCGTCGGGCTCACCCTGCACGAGGCCGCCTACGCCGCCGAGGTCGTGCGCGGCGGCATCCTCTCCGTGGAGCGCGGCCAGATCGAGGCGGCCCAGGCGCTCGGGCTCGGCACGTGGCGGCGCTGGCGGCGGGTCGTCCTTCCGCAGGCCATGCGCGCCATCGTGCCGCCCGCAGGGAACATGCTGATCGGCACCCTCAAGGGCACCTCCATCGTCAGCGTCATCGCGGTCCAGGACCTGCTCTACTCCGTGCAGTTGGTCTACCACCGCACCTACCAGGTGATCCCGCTGCTCCTGGTCGCCACCATCTGGTACGTCGTCGTCACCTCGGTGCTCAGCGTCGGCCAGTACTACGTGGAGCGGCACTACGCCCGCGGGTCGGAGCGGTCGCGATGAGGCGCTCCCTCGTCATCGTCGGCGCGGGGCCGCGCGGCACGGGTCTGCTGGAGCGCATCGCCGCCAACGTGCCGCTCTTGTACGGGAATTCAGGGGGCGGGGATTCAGGGGCCGGAGATGCGTCCGGCGCCGAGGTCGACATCCATCTCGTCGACCCGTACCCGCCGGGCGGCGGGCGGATCTGGCGGCGGGACCAGTCGCCGCTGCTGTGGATGAACTCCCAGGCCCAGGACGTCACCCTGTTCACCGACGACACGGTGGAGCTCGCCGGTCCCGTCAAGGAAGGGCCCGCCCTGCACGAGTGGGGGCGGCTCGACGGGCGGACCTTCGTCAGCCGCCGCACCCAGAGCGGCTATCTGCGCTGGGTGTACGAGCGGGCGCTGAGCGCACTGCCCGCGGGTGTCACCGTCCATGAACACCGGCGCCGCGCCCTGCGAGTCAGCGGGTCCCGCGAGGGCCGGCAGCAGGTCTGGCTGGAGGGGCGGCCCCGGCCGCTCGTCACCGACCTCGTCATCCTCGCCCAGGGGCACTTGGACGCCGAACTCGATTCTGAGCAGGCCGAGTTGGCGGCCTACGCCGAGCGGCACGGGCTCGTGCACATGCCGCCCGACTTCACCGCCGACAGCGACCTCTCGCCGCTCGCACCCGGCGAGAGCGTCATCGTGCGCGGCTTCGGGCTCGCCTTCGTCGACCTGATGGTGCTGCTCACCGAGGGGCGCGGCGGACGCTACGAGGGGGACACATACGTCCCCTCGGGGCGCGAGCCCGTCCTGTACGTGGGCTCCCGGCGCGGCGTCCCCTACCACTCGAAGATCGGCTACGACTGGACGGGCGAACGGCCGCCGCTGCCCCGCTACTTGGGACCCGCCGAGATCGACGAGCTGCTCGCCCGCCCGGACGGCCACGACTTCCGGCGCGACGTGTGGCCGCTCATCGAGAAGGAGCTGGGCTTCGCCCACTACCACCGCCTGTTCACCGCCCACCCCGGGCGCACGGCCATGGACTGGACGGACTTCGACGAGAAGTACGCGGCCTGCCCGCCCGGCAGCCCCGAGCTGCACGCCCTCGTCTCCGCCGCCGTCCCCGACCCCGCCGACCGCCTCGACCTCACCGCGCTCGACCGCCCCCTGGACGGCGTGCGCCACACCTCGTACGAAGCGCTCCAGGACGGACTGCGCCGCTACGTCACCGCCGACCTCGACCGCCGACACGACCCGGAGCACAGCCCCGACCTCGCCGTCTTCCTCGGACTGCTGTCCGTGTACGGGCAGTTGGTGCGCCTCGGCGACCTCGGCGGCTGGTGGCACGGCTTCTTCAGCTACCTCGCGTCGGGGCCGCCGGGGCCGCGCCTGCGGCAGCTGCTCGCCCTGTCGCGCGCGGGCGTCGTGCGCTTCCTCGGCGCCGATGTGAGCGTGCGCGCCGAGGACGGGGTGTTCCGCGCCGAGAGCCCCACGCTCCCCGGACACGTCACCGAGGCCCGCGCCCTCGTCGAGGCGCGGCT
Organism: Streptomyces sp. NPDC059009; assembly: GCF_042740175.1. Lineage (NCBI taxonomy): Bacteria > Bacillati > Actinomycetota > Actinomycetes > Kitasatosporales > Streptomycetaceae > Streptomyces > Streptomyces sp. NPDC059009. The sequence goes on from NZ_JBHYJB010000042.1 coordinate 68,616, forward strand.
GCCCCAGCCCACTCTCGAGCGCACCCGCGACCCGCTGCTGCGCGAGCTGTACGCGGAGGGGGCGCAGGCGACTCCCGCCGGGCTCCTGGCTGTCGACCCGGCGGACGGGCGGGTCCTGGACCGGGCGGGCGCGCCGCACCCGCGCCGCTTCGCGCTCGGCCCGCACACCAACGCGCGCGGCGCCGGGGCCTTCACCCGGCCCCGTACGAACAGCCCGTCCTTCCGGCAGAACGACGCGACCGCCCGGGCCGTGCTCACGTTCCTGCGCGACCTCTCCTGTCGCGACGCCGTCTGAGCGTTCCCGTTCCCCTTGCCCTGCTCGTCCGAACTCCCGGGAATTTCCGTGTCCTTGACCAGCGATCCACCCATCGACAAAGAGACATCGCCGCCGCCCGACGCCGCCGCGGACGTCGACTACAGCTCCCTGAAGGTCGTGCCCGTGCGCCACCCCTGGCGCTGGGCCGCCGTCGCCGTGACGGCCGTGCTGCTCGTCCAGTTCGCGCACGGGCTCGCCACCAACCCCGGCTGGGAGTGGGAGGTGTTCGCGGAGTTCTTCACCGCCGACGTGATCCTGAAGGCCGTCTGGGTCACCCTCCAGCTCACCTTCTACGGGACGGCGCTCGGCTTCGCGCTCGGTGTCGTGCTCGCCTTCATGCGGCTGTCCGCGAGCCCGTTCCTGAAGTCCGTGGCCTTCGCCTACATCTGGGCGTTCCGCTCCATCCCGCTCATCGTGCAGCTGCTGTTCTGGTTCAACCTGGCGTATCTGTACAAGGAGCTGCAGTTCGGGATCCCCTTCGGGCCCGGGTTCTTCTCCTTCGACACGATGGGGCTCGTCGGCGCCATGAGCGCGGCCGTCCTCGGGCTCGCGCTGCACCAGGCCGCGTACGCCGCGGAGATCGTCCGGGCGGGCGTACTCGCCGTGGACGGCGGGCAGTTGGAGGCCGCGGCCGCGCTCGGCATCCCCAGGCTGCGGCAGATCCGCCGGATCGTCCTGCCGCAGGCGATGCGCTCGATCCTGCCCAACGCCGCCAACGAGGTGATCTCCCTCTTCAAGGGCACCTCCATCGTCTCCGTGATGGCCATCGGCGAGCTCTTCTATCAGGTCCAGGTCGTCTACGGCCGCAACGGCCGGGTGGTGCCGCTGCTCCTGGTCGCCACCGCCTGGTACATCCTCCTGACCACGGCGCTCTCCGTCCTCCAGCACTACGTCGAACGTCACTTCTCCAAGGGGGCCACGCGATGAGCGCCATGGTCGAACTCCGCTCCGTCCACAAGTCGTTCGGCGCCCTGGAGGTGCTGCGGGGAGTCGACCTGGAGGTCGGCGCGGGCGAGGTCACCGTCGTCCTCGGGCCCTCCGGCTCCGGGAAGTCGACGCTGCTGCGCACCATCAACCACCTGGAGAAGGTGGACAGCGGCTGGATCAGTGTCGACGGGGCGCTGGTCGGCTACCGGCGCTCCGGCGACAAGCTGTACGAGCTGCGCGAGCGCGAGGTGCTGCGCCAGCGCACCCACATCGGCTTCGTCTTCCAGAACTTCAACCTGTTCCCGCACCTGACCGTCCTGGAGAACGTCGTCGAGGCCCCCGTCTCCGCCCTGAAGCGGCCGCGCGCCGAGGCCGAGAAGGCCGCGCGGGAGCTCCTCGCGCGGGTCGGGCTCGCCGACAAGGCGGCCGCCTACCCCAAGCAGCTCTCCGGGGGCCAGCAGCAGCGCGTCGCCATCGCCCGCGCGCTCGCCCTCGAACCGAAGCTGCTGCTCTTCGACGAGCCGACCTCCGCGCTCGACCCGGAGCTGGTCGGCGAAGTCCTCGATGTCATCAAGGACTTGGCGCGACAGGGCACCACCATGATCGTCGTCACCCATGAGATCGGCTTCGCACGCGAGGTCGCCGACACCGTCGTCTTCATGGACGAGGGCCGCATCGTCGAGCAGGGCGCACCCGCCGACGTGCTCGACCGGCCGCGCGAGGACCGCACCCGCGCCTTCCTGTCCAAAGTCCTGTGAAGCACCTGAGTCCTGTGAACCGCCCGAACCCGGCCGACCGCCCGCTGCCGAGGAGCCCCGCCATGCCGTCCCGCCGCACCGCCCTCACCTTCGCCGTCGCCGCCCTCGCCGCCGCGCCCCTGCTCAGCGCCTGCGGCGGCGACAGCGACGCCGCGACCGGTGCGGGCGCGGCCGGCACGAAGAAGGTCGGCTCGATCAACATCGGGCCCGACCAGCACCGCGTACGCGGCAAGAAGGTCCCCGAGATCGCCGCGCTGCTGCCGAAGGAGGTCCGTGAGCGCGGCACGCTGCGGCTCGGCGGCGGCGCCGACTCCACGGCGCCCCTCGGCTTCTACGCCACCGACGACAAGACCCGCATCGGCTCCGAGGTGGACCTGGCGATCCTGCTCGCGGACACCCTGGGCCTCAAGCCCGCCTTCCAGCAGGTGTCCTGGGAGAACCTCTTCGTCGGCCTGGACAGCGGCAAGTTCGACGGGGTCCTCGCCAACGTCACGGTCACCGAGGAGCGCAAGGAGAAGTACGACTTCGCGACCTACCGGCTCGACAACATCGCCTTCGAGGCGCGCAAGGACGCCGACTGGAAGGTGCGCGGCCCGAAGGACGTCGCGGGCAAGGCCGTCGCCGTCTCCTCCGGCACCAACCAGGAGAAGATCCTCGTCGACTGGAGCAGGCGGAACGAGAAGGCCGGGCGCGAGCCCGTCCGCATCAAGTACTTCCAGAAGGACTCCGACTACTACCTGGCCCTTCAGTCCGGCCGCATCGACGCCTACCTCGGCCCCAGCCCGTCCACCTCCTACCACGTGGCGGCCGCGGGCCGGACGAAGATCGTCGGCACCCTCTCCGGGGGCGGCGCGGCCGTCCAGGGCGAGATCGCGGCCACCACGAAGAAGGGCAGCGGGCTCGTCGACGCGTATGCCGCGGCCCTCAACCACGTGATCAAGGACGGCAGTTACGGCCGTGTCCTCAAGCGCTGGGGGCTGTCGAGCGAAGCCGTGAAGAAGTCGGAGATCAACCCGCCCGGGCTGCCGAAGCCGTGACAGCGGCCTTCCAGGAACTCAGAGAAAGGACCACCGATGACCGCACCCCCCACCGGCCGCGGCCCCCTGCACCTCGCCGCCGCCATCGACCGGACCGGGGCGTACGAGGCGGGCCCCTACGCCGAGCTGGCGCTGCTCGCCGAGGCGGGCGCCCTCGACTTCGTGACGCTCGGCGACACCTTCGCGCGGCCGGGGCCCGACGCGCTCGCCGTCCTGGCCCGGCTCGCCCCCGCCACCGGGCGCATCGGGCTCGTGCCGACCGTCACGACCACGCACACCGAGCCGTTCCACGTCCAGGCGGCCGTGGCCACCCTGGACTGGGTCAGCCACGGCCGCGCGGGCTGGCAGCCCGACGTGTCGACGACCGAGGCCGAGGCCCGGCTCTTCGGGCGCAGGCCCGCCGCGCCGCGCGCCGCGCTCTGGCGGGAGGCCGGTGAAGTCGCCGACGTGGCGGGCAAGTTGTGGGACAGCTGGGAGGACGACGCGGAGATACGGGACGTCGCGACCGGCCGCTTCATCGACCGGGACAAGCTGCACTACGTCGACTTCGAGGGCGGGACCTTCTCCGTGAAGGGCCCCTCGATCGTGCCGCGGCCGCCGCAGGGCCACCCCGTGACCGTCGTCGACGCCACCGCGCCCGGCGCCCTGGAGACCGCCGCCCGGCACGCGGACGTCGCCCTCGTGCGCGCCGCGAGCCCCGCGACGGCGGGTGCCGCACGGGCCGAACTGCGCTCCCTCGCCGCCGCGTCCGGGCGCGACCCGGACGGGCTGCGGGTGCTCGCCACCCTCGTCGTCGACCTCGGCGGCGGGGAGCACGCCGCCGAACCCGGGCACGGCGGCGGCCCGCTGCCCACCGCCGACGGGCCGCTCTACCGCGGCGGCCCCGTCGACCTCGCCGACCTCATCGCCGACTGGCACGCCACGGGCGCCGTCGACGGCTTCCACCTCACCCCCGCCCAGCCGGTCCGCGACCTGGAACGCCTGGTCAACGGCACGGTGGCGCTGCTCCAGCACCGCGGCCTGTTCCGCACCTTCTACCCGGGCAGCACCCTCAGGGAGCACCTGGGGCTCGCGCGGCCCGCCAACCAGTACGCACGGGTGGGCGCCGCCTCATGAGTCCTCGTACCGGCAGGAAACAGATCCACCTCGCCGCCCACTTCCCCGGCGTCAACAACACCACCGTCTGGGCCGACCCCCGCTCGAAGTCGCAGATCGACTTCGCCTCCTTCGAGCACCTCGCCCGCACCGCCGAGCGCGGCCTCTTCGACTTCTTCTTCCTCGCCGAGGGGCTGCGGCTGCGCGAGCACAACGGGCGCATCCACGACCTGGACGTGGTGGGGCGGCCCGAGTCGATCACCGTCCTGAACGCGCTCGCGGCCGTCACCGAGCGGCTCGGGCTCGCCGCCACCGTCAACGCGACCTTCAACGAACCCTATGAACTCGCCCGCAGGCTCGCCTCGTTGGACCACCTCAGCGGCGGCCGGGCGGCCTGGAACGTGGTCACCTCCTCGGACGCCTTCACCGGCGAGAACTTCCGGCGCGGCGGCTACCTCGACCGGGCCGACCGGTACACGCGTGCCGCCGAGTCCGTCGCGACCGCCCGGGAGCTGTGGGACTCCTGGGCGGACCCGGACGCCCCGGGCCCCGAGCCCTTCGCGCACCGGGGGCGGCACTTCGACATCGAAGGCGAGGTGACCGTGCCGCGGCCGCCGCAGGGCCACCCCGTCGTGATCCAGGCGGGGGACTCGGACGAGGGGCGGGAGTTCGCCGCGTCCGCCGCCGACGTCGTCTTCACCCGGCACGGCACCCTGGAGGCAGGGCGCGCCTTCTACGCCGATGTGAAGGCGCGGCTCGCGCGGTACGGGAGGGACGCCGACGACCTCAAGATCATGCCGGGCGTGACCTTCGTCCTCGGGGACACCGCGGCCGAGGCGCAGGAGAGGGCCGCAGGGATCCGGCGGCAGCAGGTCTCCCCGCAGAACGCCCTCCTCGCCCTGGAGCAGGTGTGGGGCGTCGACCTGTCCGCGTACGACCCCGACGGGCCGCTGCCCGAGATCGACCCTGCCCCCGACTCGACGCTCGTCCAGGGCCGGGTGCGGATCGCCGACAGGCTGGCCGTCGCCGAGAAGTGGCGCGCCCTGGCCGAGGCCAAGGGCCTGTCCATCCGGCAGGTCGTGATCGAGACGACCAGCCGGCAGTCGTTCATCGGCACCCCCGAGTCGGTCGCCGCCGAGCTGGACGCCTTCGTGCAGGGCGACGCCGCCGACGGATTCATCCTCGTCCCGCACCTCACCCCCGGCGGCCTCGACGCGTTCGTGGACCGTGTCGTGCCGCTGCTCCAGGAGCGGGGCGTCTTCCGCACGGAATACGAGGGCACCACCCTGCGCTCTCACCTGGGGCTGCGCACACCCGCAGCACCGCACCACGAAAGGACCCGCACGGCATGACCGACGCCGACCTGTGGAAGCACTGGCACGAGCAGCGCACCGAGACGGTCGCCGCCCCCTACGGGCCGCTCGCCCTCACCGGCACGCACTGGCTCTCCGACCACGCCGACGGGCATCTGCCGAACCTGCCCGGACGGTGGCGCGAGTCCGCCGACGGCACGGGCGTCGTCCTCACCGCGAGCGCCGCCGACGGGCTCACCCTCGACGGGAAGCCGCTCGACGGCGAGGCCCGGCTCGGCGTGGACACCGGTGCGGTCGCGGACGCGCGGCTCGCGCTGGGGGAGCGGCGCCTGGTGGTCCTGGCGCGGGAAGGGCTGTGGGCGGTACGGGACTTCGACCCGGGCTCCGCCGCGCGCGCCGCCTTCCGGGGCATCGACGCCACCGCGTACGACGCCCGCTGGTCCGTGCCGGGCCGCTTCACCCCGTACGGGGAGAACCGCACCGTCCGGGTGGGCAACGCGGACGGAGCGGAGCGCGGGCTCGGCCTGGACGGTGAACTGGCCTTTGGACTCGGGGGAGTTGAGCACACGCTGCAGGTGACCGTGGAGGGCGACGGATCGCTGTGGGCCGTCTTCGCCGACGGCACGAGCGGGACCTCCAGCCACCGCTTCCGCTTTCTGCGCCCGGCGGCGCCCGACGCCGACGGCCGTACGACGGTCGACTTCAACCGGTCGCTGCTGCCCCCGTGCGCCTTCGCCGACCACTTCCTGTGCCCGTTCCCGCCGCCCGGCAACACCCTGGACGTGGACATCGCGGCGGGGGAGCGGACGTTGAGCGGAACCTGATCCGCCGCTGACGCGTCACAGGCACAGCCGATGACCCAAGCCCCGGCAGGCGTACGGACGGTACGACACCTGCCGGGGCAGGTCGTCGTGTTTTTGACAGTTGGCCGAAAGCTGTCCTTGTGCGGCCCCTCCGCTCCCCGAATACTCCCGAGAAGCGCTTGTCAGGAGCACAACGCGTCCGGAATCCGGACCGGCTCTTCGGCTGCGCCTCACGGGCCTGTGGCCAACGCGGGCCCCCTGACTTCCCCTCGGGAGGAACGACAGTGAGGATCAAGCGCACCACCCCCCGCAGCGGCATAGCGAGACGCACCCGACTCCTCGCCGCCGCCACCGGACTCGTCGCCACCGCCGCCGTCGTCGTTCCCGCCGCCACCAGCGCGGCCGACGACAGCGCCCGGACCTTCAGCACCGCCCAGCTGAGCACGGCGAGCGACGCCGTCCGCGGCGCCGACGTCGCGGGCACCGCCTGGGGTGTCGACGCGAAGACCAAGAAGCTCGTCGTCACCGTCGACAGCACGGTCTCCCAGGCCGAGATCGCCAGGCTGAAGAGTGCCGCGGGCGCCAACGCGGACGCCCTCAAGATCGAGCGCACCCCGGGCACCTTCAAGAAGCTGATCTCCGGCGGCGACGCCATCTACGCCTCCAGCTGGCGCTGCTCGCTGGGCTTCAACGTGCGCAAGGGGGACACCTATTACTTCGTCACCGCGGGGCACTGCACCGACGGTGCGGGCACCTGGTGGTCCAACTCCGCGCACTCCAGCACGATCGGCTCCACCGCGGGCTCCAGCTTCCCGGGCAACGACTACGGCCTGGTGAAGTACTCCGGCTCGGTGAGCCACCCGGGCACCGTGGGCAACCAGGACATCACCAGCGCGGGCAACCCGACCGTCAACCAGTCGGTCACCCGGCGCGGCTCCACCACCGGCACGCACAGCGGCAGGGTGACCGCGCTCAACCAGACCGTCAACTACGGCGGCGGCGACGTCGTCTCCGGTCTGATCAAGACCACCGTCTGCGCCGAACCGGGCGACAGCGGCGGCCCGTTGTACTCCGGCACCAAGGCCATCGGCCTCACCTCCGGCGGCAGCGGCAACTGCACGTCGGGCGGCACGACGTTCTTCCAGCCGGTCGTGGAGGCGCTCAACGCGTACGGCGTGAGCGTCTACTGACCCCCGTACGACCCGCCTGACCGCAGCCAGCAGCAGGGGAGCCCCCGTCCGGACGCCGGACGGGGGCTCTCGCCGTGCGGGCGGTGCCCGACGCCCCCTTTGACGGCTCCCGTCGCGGAGTTACCTTCGAAGGACACACCCAACACGCCCAATTCGGACCCTGGGGGCCGGCATGGTCGAGGAGTTGGTGACGGTGGCGGTGGCCGCCGGGTCGGTCGCGGCGGTCTACGGACTCGCGGCGGCACGCGTCGTCAAACAGTACGAACGGGGTGTGGTGCTCCGCCTCGGCAGGCTCCAGAAGCATGTGCGCGGGCCCGGGTTCACCATGATCGTGCCCTTCGTCGACCGGCTCCGTAAGGTCAACATGCAGATCGTGACGATGCCCGTGCCCGCACAGGACGGCATCACGCGCGACAACGTGACGGTGCGGGTGGACGCCGTCATCTACTTCAAGGTGGTGGACGCCGCCGAGGCCGTCGTGCAGGTCGAGGACTACCGCTTCGCGGTCTCGCAGATGGCGCAGACCTCGCTGCGGTCCATCATCGGCAAGAGCGACCTCGACGATCTGCTCTCCAACCGCGAAAAGCTCAACCAGGGCCTGGAGTTGATGATCGACAGCCCGGCCATCGGCTGGGGCGTGCAGATCGACCGGGTCGAGATCAAGGACGTGTCGCTGCCGGAGACCATGAAGCGGTCCATGGCGCGGCAGGCCGAGGCGGACCGGGAGCGCCGGGCCCGGGTCATCAACGCGGACGCCGAACTGCAGGCGTCCAAGAAGCTCTCCGAGGCGGCCCAGCAGATGGCGGAGACGCCGTCCGCGCTCCAACTCCGGCTGCTGCAGACCGTGGTGGCGGTCGCCGCCGAGAAGAACTCGACGCTCGTGCTGCCCTTCCCGGTGGAGCTCCTCCGGTTCCTTGAGCGGGCGCAGGGCGGGACGGCGCCGGATCCGGAGCCGCCCCCCGCGGTCGCGAAGAGGGACCCCGAGGAGCTCACCGACCCCACCGCACGGCTGGAATCCGGAATGAATGATTCGGATCCGGGTGATGCGGAGGCCCGGAGAGCGTCGAGAACCGGACAGGACTAGTCCTCACCCGTTGCTGACCACCCCCTCGCTCGCGGTGTTTGCAGCGGGAACCGACGTGGTGCGACCCGGGTGCGGCAACGCGCCGGGGGCGCACGCGCGTTGTCGTGCGCGCGTCCTGAAGTAGACCTTGTGTGCTACCGGATGGCCTCGGAATAGTGGGCCGCGCCCTTTTGGCATGGACGCGGTTACTTACCGTGCGCCGACTCCGTGCCCGTACGCCTTCAGGCCCCGCGGTCCCCACACCGAAAGGTCTGAATCCCCCCACAGGAGGACGTGAGTTGAAGCACCGACGCATACCCAAGCGGCGTGCCGCCGTGGCAGGCGCGGGCATCGCCGCGCTGGTCGCCGCGGGAATCACCTTCCAGACTGCGAACGCGAGCGAGGACGCACCCACCCCCACCCCCGACATCCTCTCGGCGGCCAAGGCCGGAAACCTCGCCTCGACCCTGGGCAAGGACCTCGGCGTGGACGCCGCGGGAACGTACTACGACGCCCAGGCCAAGCACCTCGTCGTGAACGTGCTCAGCAAGGACGCGGCGAAGACCGTCGAGGGAGCGGGCGCCAAGGCGAGACTCGTCCAGAACTCGCTCGCCGAGCTGAAGAGCGCGCGCTCCACCCTCGACCGGAAGGCCGCCGTGCCCGGCACGATGTGGGCGATGGACCCGGCGACCAACAAGGTGGTCGTCACGGCCGACCGCACCGTCAAGGGCGCCGGGCTCGACAAGCTGAACACGGTCATGAAGACCCTGGGCGGCAAGGTCGAACTGAAGCGCAGCAAGGGCGAGTTCAAACCCTTCATCGCGGGCGGCGACGCGATCTGGGGGAGCGGCTCCCGCTGCTCGCTCGGCTTCAACGTCGTCAAGGACGGCCAGCCGTACTTCCTGACCGCGGGCCACTGCGGCAACGCGGTCAAGAGCTGGTCGGACTCGCAGGGCGGCTCGGAGATCGCGACCACGGAGGACTCCAAGTTCCCGGGTGACGACTACGCCCTCGTGAAGTACACGGGCGACACGGCGCACCCGAGCGAGGTCAACCTCTACGGCGGCGGCAACCAGAAGATCACCGGAGCCGCCGAGGCCACGGTCGGCGAGAAGGTGCAGCGCAGCGGCTCCACCACGCAGGTCCACGACGGCACGGTCAAGGCGCTCAACGCCACCGTGAACTACCAGGAGGGCCAGGTCGACGGCCTGATCCAGACCGACGTCTGCGCCGAGCCCGGCGACAGCGGCGGCGCCCTCTTCGACGGCGAGAAGGCGCTCGGCCTGACCTCGGGCGGCAGCGGCGACTGCTCCGGCGGCGGGGAGACCTTCTTCCAGCCGGTGCCGGAGGCGCTGAGCGCGTACGGAGCGGAGATCGGCTGACCCTTCTCCGAAAGGGCCAGTAATGCTTGTGTCCCGCCCCGGCCGACGCCGGGGCGGGACTTTTTCGAAATTCTTGTGAAAGTTTTCACAAGCTCGCAAGGGACTTTGGGCCTTGCGAATCAGTGCAGGTCAGAGTGGGTTTATTGAAGGCGTTCTTGATCTTGAAGGGACCTATTGCCCCCAGGGTGAGGCCCTTTTCGGCGCCTTCGTCGTAGCGATTAGGTGTCGAATTGAGACATCGGAGAAAAGGTCTCAATGAAGGAGTTCCTGCCATGCAGGCCAACGAGATGGTGGACGGGCTCGTCGAGGGGGCGCTGACCGCGCTCGGGCAGTTCGAGTCGTACGACCAGGAGCAGGTCGACCACATCGTCAAGAAGGCTTCCCTCGCGGCCCTGAGCCAGCACGGCGAGCTGGCGCAGCAGGCGGTCGAGGAGACCGGCCGCGGCCTCTTCGAGGACAAGGCCGTCAAGAACCTCTTCGCCTGTGAGCACGTCGTCAACTCGATGCGCGGCCTGAAGACGGCCGGCGTCATCGCCCGCGACGAGCTCAACGGCATCACCGAGATCGCCGAACCGGTGGGCGTCGTCTGCGCGATGACCCCGGTCACCAACCCGACCTCGACCACCATCTTCAAGGCGCTCATCGCCCTGAAGACCCGCAACCCCATCATCTTCGCCTTCCACCCGAGCGCCCAGAAGTGCTCGGCGGAGGCTGCCCGCATCGTGCGCGACGCGGCCGTCGCGGCCGGTGCCCCCGCGAACTGCGTGCAGTGGGTCGAGGAGCCCTCCATGGAGGCGACCGGGCTGCTCATGAACCACGAGGGTGTCTCCACGATCCTCGCGACCGGCGGCAACGCGATGGTCCGCGCCGCCTACTCCTGCGGCAAGCCGGCCCTCGGCGTCGGCGCGGGCAACGTCCCCGCCTATGTCGCCAAGGACGCCAAGCTGCAGCGCGCCATCCACGACATCGTGCTCTCCAAGGCGTTCGACAACGGCATGATCTGCGCCTCCGAGCAGGCCGTCATCCTCGACCAGGAGGTGTACGAGGAGGGGCTCGCCGAGTTCCAGCGGCTCGGCGCCCACGTGCTCAGCGCGGCCGAGAAGACCAAGCTGGAGGAGTTCGTCTTCGGCACCACCGCGTTCGCCAACAACTGCTCCGGCGCCAAGCTGAACGCCTCCGTCGTCGGCAAGTCCCCGCAGTGGATCGCCGAGCAGGCCGGCTTCGAGGTCCCCGAGAACACCTCGATCCTGCTCGCCGAGTGCGCCGAGGTCGGCGAGGGCGAGCCGCTCACCCGCGAGAAGCTCTCCCCTATCCTGGCCGCCCTGAAGGCCGAGTCGACCGAGGACGGCATCGAACTGGCCGCGCAGATGGTCGAGTTCCACGGCCTCGGCCACTCCGCCGCCATCCACACCGAGGACGAGGAGCTCGCCGAGCGGTTCGGCAAGCGCGTCAAGGCGATCCGCGTCATCGTCAACTCGCCCTCCACCTTCGGCGGCATCGGCGACGTCTACAACGCCTTCCTGCCCTCCCTGACCCTGGGCTGCGGCTCCTACGGCCACAACTCCGTCTCGAACAACGTCTCCGCGGTCAACCTCATCAACGTCAAGCGAATCGGGCGGCGCAACAACAACATGCAGTGGTACAAGGTTCCGTCGAAGATCTACTTCGAGAAGAACTCCATCCGCTACCTCGGTGAGATGGCCGACGTGCACCGCGTCACCGTCGTCACCGACAAGACCATGGGCCAGATCGGCTTCGTGCAGAAGGTCACCGACATCCTCAACTCCCGCCAGGAGCCGGTCACCATCCAGGTCATCGACACCGTCGAGCCCAACCCGGAGCTCGCCACCGTCGAGGCGGGCGCCGCCCAGATGCGGGACTTCGAGCCCGACACCATCGTCGCCCTCGGCGGCGGCTCCCCGATGGACGCGGCCAAGATCATGTGGCTGATGTACGAGCACCCGGAGATCGCGTTCGGGGACACGAAGGAGAAGTTCTTCGACATCCGCAAGCGCGCCTACAAGTTCCCCTCGCTCGGCGAGAAGGCCAAGCTGGTCGCCATCCCGACGACGTCGGGCACCGGCTCCGAGGTCACCCCGTTCGCGGTCATCTCCGACCCGGCCGCCGCCCAGAAGTACCCCCTCGCCGACTACGCGCTGACCCCGTCCGTCGCCATCGTCGACCCGGTGCTTCCGCTGAACCTCCCGGCCACCGTCACCGCCGACTCCGGCTTCGACGCCCTGACCCACGCCACGGAGGCGTATGTCTCGGCCTACTCGAACGACTTCACCGACGGCCAGTGCCTCCAGGCCATCAAGCTGATCTTCGAGAACCTGGAGACCTGTGTGACGCAGGGCGGCAAGGCGCCCGAGGCCCGCGAGAAGATGCACAACGCCTCGACCATCGCGGGCATGGCCTTCGCCAACGCCTTCCTCGGCCTGGTGCACGCCATGGCGCACACCCTGGGCAACACCTTCCACGTCGCCCACGGCCGCACCAACGCGCTGCTCCTGCCGCACGTCATCCGGCACAACGGCACCGTCTCGCACAAGGCCACCCCGTGGCCGAAGGCCGAGGTCTACCGGGCCCCGGAGCGCTTCCAGGAGATCGCCCGCATGCTGGGCCTGAAGGCCGACACCCCCGAGCAGGCCGTCGAGTCCTACGCCCGCGCCGTCGAGGAGCTGCGCGACCGCTGCGGCATCCCGGCCTCCTTCCAGGCCGAGGGCGTCGACGAGGCCGCTTTCATCGAGGCCCTGCCGCAGCAGGCCATGAACGCCTACGCCGACCAGTGCGCGCCCGCCAACCCGCGGATGCCGATGATCGACGACATGAAGCAGCTGATGAAGCAGGCGTACTACGGGAACCAGGAGGGCACGCCCGCCGTGTGACCCTGACAGCTGACCGAGTGGCCGCCCCGTCCGACGGGGCGGCCACTCAGCGTTGGGGCCAGTACCAGAGGGGCTCGTCCAGCATGCTCTCCCGGCCCGCCACCTCCGTCCGGCCCGACTCCTTGACCAGCTCGATGGAGTTGACGTCGACGCGGTGGCGGGAGGCGCCCTTGGCGACCGCGTCCGCCAGCGCCTGGGCGTGCGTCACCAGGACGACCTGGGTGTCCTTCGTCGCGGCGACGATCAGCTCCGCGAGGGGGCGCAGGAGGTCGGGGTGGAGGCTGGTCTCCGGCTCGTTCAGGACGAGGAGCGAGGGGGGCCGGGGGGTGAGGAGCGCCGCGGCCCACAGCAGGTAGCGCAGGGTGCCGTCGGACAGCTCGGCAGGGCCCAGCGGGCGGAGCAGGCCGCGCTGGCTGAGCTGGATCTCGAACCGGCCTCCGTTGTCCGCGATGCGTACCTGGCTGCCCGGGAAGGCGTCGTCCACGGCCGCGTCGAGTGCCGCGTCGTCGCCGATCTCGCGGATGGTCTGGAGTGCGGCGGCCAGGTCGGCGCCGTCATGGTCGAGGACCGGGGTGCGGGTGCCGACGCGGGCGGCGCGCGCGGGGGCGTCGGCGTCGGTGCGCACATGGTCGTAGAACCGCCAGGAGCGGATCAGCTCGCGCAGCCGGAGCAGGTCGGGGGCGAGCTGCGGGTCGGCGAACTCGCTGAGCATGCTGTCGTACGGCCGGATGCCCTGGGTGCGGTGCCAGCCGCCGTCGGCCGTCCGTGTGCGCACCGCGGGGCCCGCGCGGTCGCAGAGCAGCGCGGCGGTGCGCAGGACCGGTCCCGCCCAGGTGGACTCGCGCTTGATCTCCGGGTCGAGCTGGAACATGGACGGCTCGCCGTTCGGCCCCGAGCCGCTGGACTGGGGGAGGCCGAAGTCGACCGCGTACCCGAACTCGTCGCCCGCGAAGCCGAGGCGGAGCCCGGTCGGCTCGGCGGTCTTCCGGCCCGCCCACAGCACCGAGGGAAGCCCGCCCTCCCGCGCGAGAGCCGGCACCGCGCCGCCGCGCGCCGACTCGGCGAGCAGCCGCAGCGAGCGGTACAGGCTGGACTTCCCCGTGCCGTTCGCCCCCGTGACCACGTTCAGCCGGTCCAGGGGGACGATCAGTTTGCGCAGGGAGCGGTAGTTCTCGACGGCGAGTGTGCGGATCATGCGTTCCACCCTCGCACCCGGGTCTGACAGTGGCCCCGAGGAGCGGTCGGCCGGGGGCGGCCCCGGTCAGTCCTCGGTCAGTCCTCCGGCTTGACGTCCGGCGCGTCCGGCGCCAGGAAGCGGCCCATCGGCAGCACCGGGCGGCCCCAGGTGCTCGCCATCACCTGGCCCGCGAGCAGATACAGCGCCCCGGCCGTCGCGCCGAGCCCGAACCAGCCCGCGATCCGGTTCCAGCCCACGGCCCCGGTGAAGCCGTTGCAGGTCATCGCCACGAAGACCACCAGGACGCAGGTGAAGGTGAGCAGCAGGGCCAGGTGGATGCGGAAGCTCGCCAGCCACAGGACGAAGACCACGAAGACCCAGGGCAGCGTGAACAGGGCCATCGTGTCGCCGCGCAGCGCGGGGTCGAGGCCCGGCAGCACCCACTGGAGCATCAGCGCCTTCGCCATCCAGAAGAGCCCGAAGCCGCCGAAGACCGTGGCGTGCCAGGTGTCACCGCGCTGTGCCTGGAAGAGCCCGGCGAGCAGCTGGGCCAGGCCGCCGATGAAGAAGCCGACCATCGGCACCACCGAGTCGAGCAGCTTCTCGGGGAAGACCCCGGCGTCGATGCCGGTGGCGATCATCGTGACGACGATGAAGCCGGTGAGCCCGAGCGGACCCAGCTGGGCCTGGGCGGTGGGCTCCATGCGCTTCACGGAGACGGCCTGCGCCGCGGGCCCGGTGCGGTGGAGGAGGTTCATGCCCCCACGCTCCGGCCCCGGGCCCCGGAACGCAGTCGGGGGGAGCGCGGTGAGGGCCGAACGAGTGGCCCTTCGCACGGATCGTACGCGTGTTCGAAAGTTGGTCTATGGTGGAGAGGGGAGCAGGAAAAAGGACAGGTTTGAGGAGGTGCGTGTGCCCGGGTTCACGCATCTGCACACGGCGTCCGGCTACTCCCTGCGGTACGGCGCCTCCCACCCCGAGCGGCTCGCCGAGCGCGCCGGGGAGCGCGGCATGGACGCCCTCGCCCTCACCGACCGGGACACCCTGGCCGGAGCGGTCCGGTTCGCCAAAGCCTGCGCGAAGGCCGGGGTGCGGCCGCTGTTCGGGGTGGAGCTCGCGGTGACGGAGCCGGTCCCGGAGAAGGACCCCGGGACCGGGCGGCGGCGGGCCCCCGTGCGCGGCGGTGCCTTCATCGACGAGTCGACCCCGCGCGTCACCTTCCTCGCCCGCGACGGCGCCCGCGGCTGGGCCTCCCTCGCCCGCCTGGTCACCACCGCCCACGAGGGCGGCGAGGAGCGGCCCCGGCTGTCCTGGGCCGACCACTACGGGGACGGTCTGACCGTGCTGCTCGGCCCCGACTCCGATGTGGGCCGCGCCCTGGCCGCGGGCCGCCCCGACAAGGCCGCCCGCCTGCTGCGCCCCTGGCGCGAGAGCTACGGCGACGCGCTGCGCCTGGAGGCCGTGCACCACGGCCGCAAGGGCACCGGGCCCGGCTCGCTCCGGCTCGCCGCGCGCACCGTCGGCTTCGCCGCCGACCAGGGCGTACGGCCCGTCCTGAGCAACGCCGTCCGCTACGCCGACCAGGGCCAGGGCCCCGTCGCCGACGTCCTGGACGCCGCGCGCCGCCTGGTGCCCATCGACCCGTCCGGTCAACTCGACGGCGGGGAGCGGTGGTTGAAGGACCCGGGCGCCATGCTGCGGGACGCCGAGCGGATCGTCGAGGCGGCCGGGTACCGGCGTGACACCGCGTACCGCCTCGTCGAACAGACCCAGGCGGCCGCCGCCGAGTGCCTGGTCGACCCCGAGGACGACCTCGGCATCGGCTCGGTGCGCTTCCCCGAGCCGCACCTCGTCGGCGCCGGGCGCCGCACCGCGCAGCGCGTCCTCGCCTCGCGGGCGGCGGCGGGCATGGTGCTGCGCGGCTACGACCGGCGCACCGACGCCCGCGCCTACTGGGAGCGGATGCACGACGAGCTGGCCGTCATCGACCACCACGGCTTCGCCTCCTACTTCCTGACCGTGGCCCAAGTCGTCGACGACGTACGGGAGCTGGGCATCCGGGTCGCCGCGCGCGGCTCGGGCGCCGGCTCCCTCGTCAACCACCTCATCGGCATCGCGCACGCCGACCCCGTCGCGCACGGGCTGCTGATGGAGCGCTTCCTGTCCACCCGCCGCCTGGTCCTGCCGGACATCGACATCGACGTGGAGTCGGCCCGCCGCCTGGAGGTCTACCGCGCGATCATCCGCCGGTTCGGCACCCGGCGGGTGGCCACGGTCGCGATGCCCGAGACCTACCGGGTCCGCCATGCCGTACGGGACGTGGGCGCGGCCCTCTCCATGGACCCGGCCGACATCGACCGGATCGCCAAGTCCTTCCCGCACATCCGCGCCTGCGACGCCCGCGCGGCGCTGGCGGAGCTGCCCGAACTCAGGTCCCTGGCAGGGGAGATGGACCGGTACGGGAAGCTGTGGGAGCTGGTCGAGGCGCTGGACGCGCTGCCGCGCGGGGTCGCCATGCACCCGTGCGGGGTGCTGCTCTCGGACGCCTCGCTCCTCTCCCGTACGCCGGTCGTGCCGACCAGCGGCGAGGGCCTCCCCATGTCGCAGTTCGACAAGGAGGACGTGGAGGACCTCGGCCTGCTCAAGCTCGACGTCCTCGGGGTGCGGATGCAGTCGGCGATGGCGCACGCGGTGGCGGAGACCGAGCGGGCCACGGGGGAGCGAATCGACCTGGACGCCGTGCCCGAGGGCGACCCGGCGACCTATCGACTCATCAGGTCCACCGAGACGTTGGGCTGCTTCCAGATCGAGTCGCCGGGCCAGCGGGACCTGGTCGGACGGCTCCAGCCGGAGACCTTCGGCGACCTGGTGGTGGACATCTCCCTGTTCCGGCCCGGCCCGGTCGCGGCCGACATGGTGCGGCCGTTCATCGAGGCGCGGCACGGGCGCGCGCCGGTGCGCCATCCGCACCCGGACCTGGCGGGCCCGCTGGCACAGACCTACGGGGTCGTGGTCTTCCACGAGCAGATCATCGAGATGGTGGACATCATGACCGGCTGCGGGCGCGGCGAGGCGGACCGGGTGCGCAGGGGCCTGTCCGACCCCGGGTCCCAGGGGCGGATCCGCTTCTGGTTCGCCCAGCACGCGGCCGCGCGCGGCTACAACGCCGAGACGATCCGGCGGACTTGGGAGATCATCGAAGCCTTCGGCTCGTACGGCTTCTGCAAGGCGCACGCCGTGGCCTTCGCCGTGCCGACGTACCAGTCGGCCTGGCTGAAGGCGCACCACCCGGCGGCCTTCTACGCGGGGCTGCTCACCCACGACCCCGGGATGTACCCGAAGCGGCTGCTGCTCGCGGACGCGCGGCGGCGGGGGGTGCCGGTGCTGCCGCTGGACGTGAACCGGTCCGCGGTCGCTCATCAGATCGAACTGGTGTCTGATAAAGAGCGAGGAGGTCGGGATATATGGGGCGTACGGCTTGCGCTCAGTGATGTGCACGGCATCAGCACGGCCGAGGCGGCGCGGATCGCGGCCGGGCGGCCGTACTCCTCACTGCTCGACTTCTGGGAGCGGGCACGGCCCGGGCGGCCGCTCGCACAGCGCCTCGCCCAGGTCGGCGCGCTCGACGCGTTCGGCGCCAACCGCCGTGATCTGCAACTGCACTTGACGGAGCTGCAGCGCGGCTCCCGGGCCGCGCACGGCGCGCAACTGCCGCTGTCCGGCGGGCGGCAGACCGCCTCCGCCGGGCTGCCCGACCTCGACGACGCGGAACGGCTCAGCGCCGAGCTGGGCGTCCTGTCCATGGACGCCTCCCGCAACCTGATGGACGACCACCGGGAGTTCCTGGAGGAGTTGGGCGTGCTGACGGCGCGGCGCCTGCGGGAGGCCGAGCACGGGGCGACCGTCCTGGTCGCGGGCGCCAAGGCGGCCACGCAGACACCGCCCATCCGGTCCGGGAAGCGGGTCATCTTCACGACCCTCGACGACGGCACAGGGCTGGTCGACCTGGCCTTCTTCGACGACGCGCACGAACGCTGCGCGCACACCGTCTTCCACTCCTGGCTGCTGCTCGTCCGCGGGGTGGTGCAGCGCCGCGGCCCGCGCAGCCTCAGCGTGGTGGGCGCGGCGGCGTGGAACCTGGCGGAACTGGTGGAGCTGCGGGCGCAGGGCGGACTCGACGCGGTCGCGGGGCGGCTGGCGGAGCCCGAGCCGCCCGAGAGGGAGACGGAGGAGGGTGCCCTCGAGGAGGAGGGGCGGCGCATCCGGATGGGGACGGGGTACGAGATGCATCCGTGGGCGGATCTGCGTCCGGCGGGTGAAGGGGCGGCCGGGGGAAGGAAGTTGTGGCATCAGAGTCCGGGGAGCGCGGGATGAGTGTGCTGTATGTGCGGTTCTCGGGGCTGCCGGACGGGGCGGACGTGTTCCCCCGACTCCTCGGTCTGCTCGGCGAGTTCACGCCCGTCGTGGAGGCCCTGCCGCCCGACGCGGCCCTCGCGGACCTGGGCGGGGCCGCGCGGTACTTCGGCCGGGACGCCGTGCAGCTCGCCGCGCTGGTCCGGGTGCGGGCGCTCGCCCTGTACGGGGTGGAGTGCGCGATCGGGTGCGGGCCGGGGCCGATGCTGGCGCGGATGGCGGCACGGGGCGCCGTGCCCGGCGTGACCCGGGTGGTGGGCGAGGAGCCGGACGCCGTACGGGAGTTCCTCGACCGGGTGCCGGTCGTCGAGCTGCCCGGGGTGGGCCGGGCGACCGCCCGCACGCTGTGCGCGTACGGGCTCGACTCCCTCGGCAAGGTGGCCGCCGCCCCGCTGTCCACGCTGCAGCGGCTCACCACCGCGAAGCTGGGGCGCGAGCTGCACGAGCGGGCGCGCGGGATCGACCGGGGGCGGGTGGTGCCGAACGCCGCCGCGCGCTCCCTCGCCGTCGAACGGCCCTTCCCGCGCGACGAGTTGGATCCCTTCCGGCATCGTCGCGCGCTGCTCTCCGGCGCGGAGGAGCTGGGCATCCGGCTGCGGGGCGGGGGGCAGGTGTGCCGCTCGCTGACCCTGACGGTGCGGTACGCGGACCGGTCCACCACCACGCGTACGCGGGCGCTGGCCGAGCCCAGCGGGGCCTCGGGGGCGCTGACCGAGGCGGCGTACCGGATGTATGAGGGGCTGGGGCTGCAGCGGGCGCGGGTGCGGGGGGTCGCCCTCCGTGCGGAGGGGCTCCTTCCTGTCGAACGTGCCGCTCGACAGCTGTCGTTGGACCCCGTGAGCGAGCGGGACCGGGCTCTTGAGGCGGTGGCCGACAGGGCGCGGGAGCGGTTCGGGGTGGGGGCGGTTGTCCGGGGCACCCTTGCTGCTTAGGGCCACCTGGTGGGTGGGGTGCCCTGTCGGGGGCTCCGCCCCCGGACCCCCGTATCGGCCTGGACGGCCTCGTCCTCAAACGCCGGACGGGCTTTGAGGGGTCACCTCTCTTCACTTCTCCACTACTCGCGCGTACACAGGGCGGGCCCAGCTCAACTCCCTTGAGCCGCAAGGAGATCACGATGCTGCCCTGGAGACGAGCGCTCCGTGCGCTCGCTGCCACCCTCCTCGTCACCGGCGCCGCCACCACCCTCGCCCCGGCCCCCGCGCACGCCGACAGCGCGAACGCGGACGCGGCCGCCCCGTCGAGCGGGTGGAACGACTACCGCTGCAAGCCGTCCGCCGCACACCCCCGGCCCGTCGTCCTGGTGCACGGGACCTTCGGGAACTCCGTCGACAACTGGCTCGCCCTCGCGCCCTACTTGGTGCAGCGCGGGTACTGCGTCTTCTCCCTCGACTACGGGCAGCTGCCCGGCGTCCCGCTCTTCAACGGGCTCGGCCCCATCGACAAGTCGGCCGGACAGCTCGACGCCTTCGTCGACAAGGTGCTCGGCGCGACCGGCGCCGCGGAGGCCGACCTCGTCGGGCACTCGCAGGGCGGCATGATGCCCCGGTACTACCTGAAGTTCCTCGGGGGCGCCGCGAAGGTGAACGCCCTCGTCGGGATCGCGCCCGACAACCACGGGACCACGCTCAGCGGGCTCGCCAACCTGCTGCCCTACTTCCCGGGCGCCGAGGACCTGTTGACGCTCGCCACCCCGGGGCTCGCCGACCAGGTCGCGGGGTCCGCGTTCCTGACGAAGCTCAACGCGGGCGGGGACACCGTGCCCGGGGTGCGGTACACGGTCATCGCCACGAAGTACGACGAGGTCGTCACCCCGTACCGGAGCCAGTTCCTGGACGGGCCCGACGTGAAGAACGTGCTGGTGCAGGACCTGTGCCCGGTCGACCTCTCCGAGCATGTGGCCATCGGGCTCGGAGACCGGGTCGCGTACCACGAGGTGTCCAACGCCCTTGATCCCGCACGCGCGACGCCCACCACCTGCACCTCGTAGACACGCGGTACAGGTGGTGGGCGTCAGCGGGCGTCAGGACTCAGCGGCCGTGGCGGCCGGCCGCGCGGCGGCGCACCGAGCCGAACATCGCCGCGGCGCCGAGCGCGAGGGCGGCGGCACCGCCGATCGCGATGTACGGGGTGTTGCTGTCGCCACCGGTCTCCGCGAGGTTCTCGTTCGCGCCCTCGCCCGCGGCCTTGACGGGCTTGTCGGCGCCGCCGTTGACCTCCGGCTGGTTGTCGCCCGAGGCGGCGTCGTCGCCGGCGGGGGCCGGGGCGGCCTCGGTGGCGTCGGCGCCCGTGTGGGCGTTGGCGTCGCCGTGGCCGTGGTGCTCGACGGTGGACTTGTCGGCGCCGTCCGCGATCTCCTTCTCGGAGGGGGCGGAGGCGGCCGGGGCCGGGGCGCTCGCCGAGCCGCCGCTGTCCTTGCCGAACGTCACGTCCGAGCAGGTGTAGAACGCCTCGGGGGAGTCCGAGCGCTGCCAGATCGAGTAGATCAGGTGGCGGCCGGAGCGCGAGGGGATCTTGCCGTCGAAGACGTAGTCGCCGTTCTCCATCTTCGGGTCGGTGACCTTGAGGAACGGCTTCGACTCCAGGTCCGACCACTTCAGCGGCTTCGACGGGTCGTAGCCGGCCTTCGTGATGAACAGCTCGAAGGAGCCCTTGTGCGGGGCGGTGCCCTTGTAGCGGAAGGTGTGGTTCCCCGACTTCAGCGCGGTGGACGGCCAGTCGGCGCGCGGCAGGTCCAGGCCCTTGTACTTGTCGTTGCCCGCGCTGCACAGCTTGCCGTCGGGGATGATCTCCTTCGACTTGCCCGCGGCGTTGGCGATGTTCACCGCGTTCCAGTCGTAGAACGCCTGGGCACCGCTGGCCGCGACGGCGGCCTTGCAGGCGGCCGACTTCGGGGAGTCCGGGCCCTCCGCGTAGCAGGCGGAGACGCGGCTCACCGGGTCCGTCATCGAACCGTGCGCGGCGGCCGGGGAGGCGGCCAGGGCGGTGAGGGCGAGCGGGGCGATGCCGGTGGCGGCGATCGCGGCGACCTTGCGGCGAGAGGCCATGGGTGGTTCTCCGATCAGCGGTTCAACGTTGGGGGCGACGAGAAAGCTAGCCCCTCGAAATCGCGAAATCGCCTGCTGGGAGCCCGTGATGGAGATCCTTATGGTCGCTTTAAGGGAGCGCTCAGGCTGTACTCAGGTCGCGTCCAAGATGCCCGATTCCGGAGCCCGCGGGATGCCCGATTCGGAGCCTTGCCCGGGAGGGCTCAGCCCACCCAGCGGTAGCGGCGCTCCGGGCGCCCCGTGCCCCCGTACCGGAGCGTGACCTCCGCCCGGCCCGTGTCCGTGAAGAACTCCAGATAGCGGCGGGCGCTGACGCGGGAGAGGGTGCCCGCCGAGGCGCACTCCGTGGCGGAGAGGCCGTCGGGGTGGGCGCGCAGGGTGCGTTCCACCAGGTCTGCCGTGTGGGGAGCGAGGCCCTTGGGGAGCTCCCGTGAACCCGGTGGGCGGGCGCCGAAGATCTGGTCGACGTCCTCCTGGCGGGCCTCGTCGAGGTTGTCGAGGCGGGCGCGCAGGGCCGCCACGTGCCTCAACTGCTCCTGCAGGGCCGCCTGGTTGAAGGGCTTGATGAGGTAGTGCAGGGCGCCCGCCCGCAGCGCGGCGCGGATGATCTCCGCGTCCCGGGCCGCCGTGATGAACAGCGCGTCCACCGGCGTCCGGGACGGATCGCGCTCCTCCGCGGCGCGCAGTTCCCGCAGGACGCCGATGCCGTCCATGTCGGGCAGATACACGTCGAGCAGCACCAGATCGGGGCGGACCGCCTCCGCCGCGCGCAGGGCCTGGGCGCCGCTGTGCGCCACGCCCGCCACCACGAATCCGTCCATCGCGGACACGTACCGGCTGTGCAGCTTGGCGACCATGAAGTCGTCGTCCACGACCAGCACCTTTGTCACTGGCGCAGCGTAGGTGCGCGGTCCCCGTGACCACAACGGCCACAACGTTCCTTAAGCGCGGAAGGGAGACAGCCCGTTAACGCGTGGGCAACATGTGGGCCACCTCACAGAAGCCGAGAAACAGGTGGTGGCACACGTGCGACCGCGCACACCCCTCGCCCTGCTCGGGGCCGCGCTCCTCGTGCTCGTGGCGCCGCCGCTGCTCACCACGGGCAGCGGCGCCGACACCGGCACCCAGATCCCGGGCCTGCGCCTCATGGTCCCCAACACCCCCGGCGGCGGCTACGACATCACCGCCCGCACCGCGGCGAAGAACGCCGAGGACGCCGGACTCACCCACAACATCGAGGTGTTCAACCTCCCCGGCGCCGGCGGCACCGTCGGCCTCACCCGGCTCGTCGGCGAGCACGGCAACGGCAGGCTCGCCATGTCCATGGGGCTCGGAGTGGTGGGCGCCGCGCGCTCCAACCACGCGCCCAAGACCCTCGCCGACACCACGCCCATCGCCCGGCTCACCGAGGAGCCGGACGTCGTGGTGGTCGCCAAGGACTCCCCGTACAAGAACATCCGGCAGCTCGTCGACGCCTGGAAGGAGCGGCCCGGGAAGCTGCCGGTGGGCGGCGGCTCCTCGCCGGGCGGGCCCGACCACCTCGCGCCCATGCTGATGGCGCGCGCCGCCGGGATCGAGCCGAAGAAGGTCAACTACGTTCCCTTCGACGGGGGCGGGGAGCTTCTTGCCTCCATCCTCGGGAACAAGGTCGCCTTCGGGGTGTCGGGAGTCGGTGAGTATCTCGATCAGATCAAGGCCGGTGAGCTGCGGCTGCTCGCCGTCACCGGGCCGAAGCGGGTCAAGGGACTCGACGGGCCGACCCTCAAGGAGTCCGGCTACGACGTCGACTTCACCAACTGGCGCGGCATCGTGGCCCCGCCCGGCCTGACCGACGCCCAGCGCGCCAAGCTCACCGGGCTCGTCAGGAAACTGCACGCCTCCAAGGAGTGGCGCGCCTCCCTGAAGAAGAACGGCTGGCAGGACGCGTACCTGAGCGGCGCGGAGTTCGGCGACTTCCTCGACGCCCAGGACCGGCGCGTGGTGTCCGTACTGAAGGAGCTGGGGCTGTGAACACGACGACCAAGGAAGCCCCCGCTCAACAAGAGGGGTCCCGGCGCGGCTGGCTGCGCGAGCACTCCGAACTCGGCGTCTGCGTGCTGCTGTTGGCGCTCGGTGCCCTCGTCCTCACCGACGCGCTCACCATGGACGTCGAGATCACCCAGCGCGGGCCCGTCGGGCCGAAGACCGTGCCCGTGGTCGTCGGCATCGGTCTCCTTGTCGTCGCGGTCCTCCTTGCCGTCGACGTGCTGCGGGGAGGACGCGGCGAGGCCGAGGGCGGTGAGGACATCGACCTGTCCGAGCCCGCCGACTGGCGCACCGTGCTGCTGCTCGCCGGGGTCTTCCTGGCCACCGCCGTCCTCATCGAGCCGCTCGGCTTCCCCGTCGCGGGCGCGCTGCTCTTCTGGGGCGCCGCCTACGCCTTGGGGAGCCGGCACCTCGACCGGGACCCGCTGATCGCGGCCGGGCTCTCCGTGGCCACCTTCTTCGTCTTCGACAACCTGCTCGGGGTGCCGCTGCCGGGCGGGCCCCTGATGGGAGTGCTGTGACGCCATGAACTCCTTCAACTCCCTGATGGACGGCTTCGGTACCGCCCTCACCCCCGTCAACCTCCTCTGGGCCGCCGTCGGCGTGCTCCTCGGCACCGCCATCGGCGTACTGCCCGGCATCGGCCCCGCCATGGCCGTCGCGCTGCTCCTGCCGGTGACCTACGGGCTCGAACCCACCGGCGCGTTCATCATGTTCGCGGGCATCTACTACGGGGCGATGTTCGGCGGCTCCACGACCTCCATCCTGCTCAACACCCCGGGCGAGTCCGCCGCCGTGGTCGCCGCCATGGAGGGCAACCCGATGGCCAAGTCGGGCCGCGGGGCACAGGCGTTGGCGGCCGCCGCCATCGGCCACTTCGCGGGCGGCATGATCGGCACGGTGCTCCTGGTGGCGCTCGCGCCCAAGGTCGCCTCGCTCGCCGTCGACATCGGGGCGCCGGACTACTTCGCCATCATGGTGCTCGCGTTCATCGCGGTGACGTCGGTGCTCGGTTCGTCGCGGATACGAGGGCTCGCCTCGCTGCTGATCGGGCTGACCATCGGCCTGGTGGGCCTCGACCAGATGACCGGCCAACAGCGGCTCACCTTCGGCTCGTTGCAGCTCGCCGACGGCATCGACGTCGTCATCGTCGCGGTCGGGCTCTTCGCGATCGGCGAGGCCCTGTGGGTCGCCGCGCACCTGCGGCGCACCGGCGGCGAGGCCATTCCCGTGGGCCGCCCCTGGCTCGGCAGGCAGGACGTGCAGCGCACCTGGAAGTCCTGGCTGCGCGGCCCGCTGATCGGCTTCCCGTTCGGGGCGATCCCGGCGGGCGGCGCGGAGATCCCCACCTTCTTGTCGTACGTCACCGAGAAGCGGCTCTCCAAGCACAAGGAGGAGTGGGGCAAGGGCGCGATCGAGGGCGTGGCGGGACCGGAGTCGGCGTCCTCGGCGTCCGCGGCCGGAACGCTCGTGTCG
Source organism: Streptomyces sp. NPDC059009 (assembly GCF_042740175.1). Taxonomy (NCBI): domain Bacteria; kingdom Bacillati; phylum Actinomycetota; class Actinomycetes; order Kitasatosporales; family Streptomycetaceae; genus Streptomyces; species Streptomyces sp. NPDC059009. The sequence continues at coordinate 93,523 of NZ_JBHYJB010000042.1, forward strand.
ATGCTGACACTTGGCCTCCCCACCACCGCCGTGGCGGCCGTGATGCTCGCCGCCTTCCAGCAGTACGGCATCCAGCCGGGCCCGCTCCTGTTCGAGCGCGAACCCGACCTGGTCTGGGGCCTGATCGCGTCCCTCTTCGTCGGCATGATCCTGCTCCTGGCCCTGAACCTCCCCCTGGCCCCGGTCTGGGCGAAGCTCCTGCGCATCCCGCGGCCCTACCTGTACGCGGGCATCCTCTTCTTCGCGGCGGTCGGCGCCTACGCGGTGGGCGGCGAGGCCCTGGACCTGGTGATCCTCCTGATCATCGGCCTGATCGGCTTCGGCATGCGGCGCTACGGGCTCCCGGTGCTGCCCGCCGTGATCGGCGTGATCCTCGGCCCCAACGCGGAACAGCAGCTGCGCCGCGCCCTGCAGATCAGCGACGGCAGCGTCAGCGGACTCGTGGACACCCCGTTCTCCGTGACGGTCTACGCGGTGATCGCGCTCATCGTGGTGTGGCCGTTGGTGCGCAAGCTGGTGGTGCGCGGGAGGCGCCGTGGCGTAGACGTAGAGGCATGAGTGACCTGACCGCTGAAGACATCCGGCTCGCCACCGCCGCCGACGTGCCCGCGGTGTCGGCCCTGATCGACGCCGCGTTCCGCCCCTACATCGCCCGCATCGGGCTCGTCCCCGCCCCGATGGAACGGGACCACGCGGCGGACGTGGCGGCGGGCCGGGTGTATGTGACCGGTGACCCGGTCATCGGCGTCCTGGTCCTGCTCCCGCACGAGGACCACCTCTACCTGGACACCATCGCCGTCCACCCCGACGCCCACGGGCGCGGGGTGGGCCGCGCGCTGCTGCACTTCGTCGACCGCCATGCGCACGGGCTCGGCCTGCCGGAGGTGCGGCTGCTCACCAACGCGCTGATGTGGGAGAACCAGAAGATCTATCCCCGGTACGGCTACGAGCTGGTGGAGCGCAGGGTGACAGGCCCCTACGACCGCCTGCACTACCGCAAGAGGCTGCCGGGGCCGGTCAGTTGAGGTTTCCCCGTCCGGAGCTCCCGCACGGCCGTCTCACCCGTCGGGCCACCAGGTCCGCTGGATGTCGCGGCGCACTTCCGGGCGCGGTCTGGCCCGCTCCTCGGTGTCCCGCTCCCGCTCGTCCCGCACCCGGCGGCTGCGGGTCTCGGACTTCACCACCGGCTTCTGCATGGTCATACGGCGCATGGCTGCCTCCTTGTACCTACGGGTTTCCCTGGTGGCAAGGCTGTAGACCTGTGCGGGGATGCTTTCTCATCGGAGGCCCGTTGTCAGTGGCGGGTGTCACGATCGGGGCATGGCAATCGAGATGACCGCGATCAGCACGGTGAACTGGGACGACGAGGCCGAGACCTTCGACGACGAGCCGGACCACGGCCTGCGCGCCCCGGAAATCCGCACGGCCTGGGCCGCCCGCCTCACGAGCTGGCTCCCGCCCACCTCCGCCACGGTCCTGGACCTGGGGTGCGGCACGGGCAGCCTCGCGCTCCTCGCCGCCGAGCGCGGCCACCGCGTCACGGCGGTCGACCTGGCGCCGAAGATGGTGGCCCGGGCCCGCGAGAAGTTCGCGGCGGCGGGCCGGGAGGCGGAGCTCCTGGTCGGCGACGCGGCCGCGCCCCCGGTGCCGGACCGCACCTTCGACGTCGTCCTCGCCCGTCACGTCCTGTGGATGCTCCCTGACCCAGAGGCAGCAATCCGCCACTGGTGCACCCTGCTCCGCCCCGGCGGCCGCCTGATCCTCATCGAGGGCGTCTGGGGCACGCTGAGCCCGGCGGGCATCGAGGCCCAGCGGGTGACGAGGGCCCTGGCACCGCTGGCCACGGAGCTCAGGGTCGAGCGCCTCTCGGACGACCCGGCGCTGTGGGGGAGAGCGGTCGAGGACGAGCGGTATGCGGTGCTCGGGGTGCGGGCGTCAACTGACGGGGACGGGTAGGCCCGTTGTCCTGGCCAGGTGTTCCAGGGTGTCCAGGGCCCGGAGGGCCGCCTTCGCCGCCGCGGGGTCCGTCGTGCGCAGGGCGCTTTCCTCGAACTCGTCCTCGTCCAGGCGGATCACCTCGGTGCGGTCCGCCGAGCACCACAGGTCCAGGTCCAGGTCTTCCACCGAGAGGCGGGTGCCGTGCAGGGCCGCGGGGCGGGTGATGTCGCAGTACCAGCCCTTCAGGGTGCCGTCGGCCGCGCGGATCTCCTTCACCGAGTACCAGCGGTCGCGCCAGTAGTGCTCCGTGAAGACGTCGCCCGGCTCGAAGCGCACGAAGCCGAAGTCGCGGACCTTGTCCTCGTACACCCATGGCGCCTGGACCGTGATGCGGGTGCCGTCGTCGTGGAGGAGGCTCGCCGGGTAACTCACCTTCTCGCGGCCTGATTTGAGGAGGGTGACCTCGATCGTCGGCGTGCTCGGCGTGCTCGGCGTGGTCGACATGGTCGTCATCGGCGGTTCCTCAGGTGAGCTGGTGGACATGGCGTACCTCCGTCGCGCAGATCTCGTAGCCGAACCAGTGGTTGATCGCCAGCATCGGCTCGTTGCCGGCGTCGTTGCCCGTGAACGCCTCCGTGCAGCCGGCCGCGCGGGCGCGGTGCAGCGAGTCGTTCTTGGCGAGCTTCGCCAGGCCGCGGCCCCGGTAGGCGCGGGCGGTGCCCGTCATGCCGGTCGAGTAGCGCGTGCCGTCGTCCGTCCGGGCCACGCTGAACGCGACGGGGCGGCCGTCCGCCACGGCCACCGTGGTGAGTTCGTGGTTCTGGAGCGGGTGGTGCCAGGTCTCGGCCAGCCACTGCGCGTAGTCCGTGAACTCCGTGGGGATGTCGCCCGGTTCGTCCGCGACGGTCTCCGCGTCCAGGTCGAACAGGGGGCGCGGGTCGTCCGCGTAGTCCGCCGCCGTGCGCAGTTCCACGCCGGGGGGCGGCGGGGTCAGGGGAGGGAGCGTGCCCGTTGCCAGGTCGAGGCGGAGGAAGTGGGCGGGGCGGCGGGCCTCGTAGCCGCGGGCCGCCGCGAAGGCCAGGTTCTCCGGGGTCTCCAGGACCCAGGAGTAGACGGACGTCGCGCCCTCTCTCGCCAAGTGCTCCTCGGCCGTACGGAGGGTCAGCGAGCCCGCGCCCAGGCCGCGGTGGTCCGGGTGGACGTAGACGTTGGCGAAGCCGAGGCCCGGCTCGGGGCTGTCGTGGGCGAGGCCCACCTGGGCCGTGCCGATGACCTGGCCCTCGTGCTCGGCCACCAGGAGGCGGTGGCGGGCGTGGGGGTGTGCGTGGGCTGCGTCGAACGCCACGGAGGCGGCGGTCGAGAGCATCGCGGGGAGGGTGGCTCGGCGGACGTGGGCGAATGCCTCGGCGTCCGACGGGTTGGTGAGGTCCAGGTCGCGGACGAGCACTGTCATGGGGTCGCACGGTACGGGCGCGTGGGGGTGGGCGCCTCTTGTTTTTTCTTCCCCGATCCCGCCCCTTCCCGAATCCGGCGACTCCGTCGCCCCTGGGGTGCCCTTCCTGGGGCTTTGCCCCTAGACCCCCTTTCGGCCTGGACGGCCTCGTCCTCAAACGCCGGACGGGCTGAAGGGGGCGCCGGACGGACTGAAGGGGGCGTCGGATGGCTGGAGGGGGCCGGCTGATGGCTTCAGTGGGAGACTCTCCCCGTGACCTTGAAGATCGATATCGATGGCCGGGGCGGGGGCGCCGCGCCCTATGAGCAGATTCGGGCCCAGATCGCCGAGCAGGCCCGCTCCGGCGTGCTGCCCGTCGGGTACAAGCTGCCCACCGTCCGCGGCTTCGCCGAGTCGCTCGGGCTTGCCGCGAACACCGTGGCCAAGGCGTACCGGGCCCTCGAGGCGGACGGCGTCATCGAGACGCGCGGGCGCAACGGGACCTTCGTCGCCGCCGCGGGGGACGCGGCGGCGAAGGGCGCGGCCGACGAGGCGCAGGCGTTCGCCGAGCGGGTCCGGCGGCTCGGGCTGTCCGAGGAGGACGCCCTGGCCGCCGTACGGGATGCGCTGCGTGCCGCCTACGGGGACTCCGGCTGAACGCGACGGGGCCGCCTACAGGTACAGCCCCGCGTCCGCGCCCTCCCGCGGGTCCGGGACCGACGTCGGGCCCGAGCCCCTGCGCAGCGCGAACAGCTCCGCCAGGGTGGCGCCCTCGCGGCTCACGCCCTCCTCGCGGCCCAGCCAGTTCACCGACTCCGTGCGCGTCAGCGGTCCCACCTCGATGCGGGCCAGACAGCGGCCGGGGCGGACCACGGCGGGGTGGAGGCGCTCCAGGTCCTCGTTGGTCGTGACCCCGACCAGGACGTTGCGGCCCTGGCCGAGCAGCCCGTCCGTCAGGTTCAGCAACCGGGAGAGCGCTTGGCCCGCCGTGTGCTTGGCCTCGCCGCGGATCAGCTCGTCGCAGTCCTCCAGGAGCAGCAGCCGCCAGCGGCCCTTCGCCGAGCCGTCGTCCTCGCCGATCGCGATGTCCATCAGATAGCCGACGTCCGAGAAGAGGCGCTCCGGGTCCAGGACGCAGTCGACCTGGCACCAGTCGCGCCAGGAGCGGGCGAGCGTGCGCAGCGCCGACGTCTTGCCCGTGCCGGGCGGGCCGTGCAGGAGGAGCAGGCGGCCCGAGATGTCCTCGGGCGCCGTCTTCATCAGCTTGTCCATCGCGTCGGCCACCGGCGCCGTGTAGTTCTCCCGCACCTCCTCCCATGTGCCCGCCGAGATCTGCCGGGTGGTGCGGTGCGGGCCGCGGCGCGGCGACACGTACCAGAACCCCATCGTCACGTTCTCCGGCTGGGGTTCGGGCTCGTCCTGCGCGCCGTCCGTCGCCTGCTTGACGACCGACTCGGCGAGCTCCGCCGTGGTCGCCGTGGCCGTCACGTCCGCGCCCCTGTTCCAGCGGGAGACGAGCAGTGTCCAGCCGTCGCCCTCGGCGAGCGTGGCGCTGCGGTCGTCGTCGCGGGCGGCGCGCAGCACCCGCGCGTCCTTGGGGAGCAGCGTGGAGCCGGACTTGACCCGGTCGATGTTGACGCTGTGCGAGAACGGCTGCTCCCCGGAGGCGAAGCGGCCGAGGAACAGCGCGTCCACGACGTCCGAGGGCGAGTCGCTGTCGTCGACGTTGAGCCGGATCGGCAGGGCGTCCTGAGGGTTCGCAGACATGCCGCCATGATCCGGCACCCATGCGTCTCGTGCATCCACATTCTGCAGTGCGTCCCGGATCGTGGGATCTGTCCGGGCTTGGGGGCACCTCACGCCGGGTCCGTGCGTCGTTACCGAGCTGTCGCGCGGAACCTGTGCCACCGCCAACTCACGCCGTTACGCTTGCCCTTGATGGGACGTCATGGGTGGAAATCGGGAGCAGGTCGGTGGCGCCTCACCGCACTGCTCGGCGTTGGTGTGGCCGCACTGGCCCTGATCCTCACCGTCATCACCACACTGCCCGAGGGCAAGGGGGACACCACCGGAACCACGCGTGACGGCGACAAGGTGCACGGCACCCCCGAGGTCCCCGGAAAGACCGGCCCCGACGTGGGCTGGGGCTTCACGCACACCCGGTACAGCGCCGACCAGGGAGAGGACGGGGCCACCAAGAAGGTCGAGTCGCTGCTCTCCGACAAGAAGCGGTCCGTCCCGCAGAACCAGCACATCATGGGCTGGGGCGCGGGCAACCCCGAGCCGGTGAAGGGGCGTTACGACTTCTCCGAGCTGGACAGCCGCATCGACTTCATCCGCAGGACCGACGGCACGCCGGTCATCACCCTGTGCTGCTCCCCGGACTGGATGAAGGGCGGCAAGCCCGGCGCCGACAACACCGACTGGAGCAAGGGCGCTCTGGAGACGGCCCCCGAACCCGAGCACTACAAGGACTTCGCGAAGCTCGCCGGGACGATCGCGCGACGCTACCCGGACGTCAAGCACTTCATCGTGTGGAACGAGTTCAAGGGCTTCTGGAGCAACGAGAAGGGGCGCTGGGACTACGAGGGGTACACGGAGCTCTACAACCTCGTCTACAAGGAGCTCAAGAAGGTCGACAAGGACATCATGGTGGGCGGGCCCTACCTGGTGATGGACAGCGTCGACCCGCGCGACACCGAGGAGTCCTCGGACACCCTCAAGGGCCCCTGGGGGCGCGTCGACCAGCGGATCATCGACGCCTTCGACTACTGGAACAAGAACAAGGCGGGCGCCGACTTCGTGGTCGTGGACGGCTCCAGCTACACCCGTGACGACGACATGATCCCGGACGAGTTCGGGGCCACGGACAAGTTCACGGCCGTGAGCCGGTGGGTGCGGAAGCAGACCGGAGGGCTGCCGTTGTGGTGGGCCGAGTACTACGTGGAGCCCGGGGACAGCAACGACGACCGGGACGGGTGGGCCGAGCGGCATCGGGTCGCCGTGCAGGCGTCGGGGATGATCGCGATGGCCAAGGGCGGGGTGAGCAGCGGGTTCTACTGGAATCCGCAGAACAGGGGGCGGGCGTGTGCGGGGTGTCTGTGGAGCTCCACGCAACTCGGTGACGGGGGGCGGGAGTTGCCCATGCTGGAGCTTGTGGAGCGGTTCGGGGATGCGTTTTCGCCCGGGACAAGGTTTCAGCGGGTGTCCGTCGCGGCCGATGACCGGCCCAATGTGAAGGTGCTCGCTGATGGGGAGGATCTTCTTGTGGTGAACACGCTTGATCGGACCATCAGTGCGAAGGTGGACGGGAAGCGGTTCGACATGGCGGGGTATGAGGTGAAGTGGCTGCGGAGGTAGGGCGCCGCCTCGCCTCCGGCGGCTTCTTCCCCAATCCCGCCCCTTCCCGAATCAGCCGACTCCGTCGGCCCTGGGGCACCCGATATCGCCCTAAGGGCTCGTCCTCAAACGCCGGACGGGCTGAGTGGTTCCAGCC
>NZ_JBHYJB010000043.1:0-98691 GCF_042740175.1 Streptomyces sp. NPDC059009
TAGACCCCCATCGGCGCTGAACGCGCCTCGTCCTCAAACGCCGGACGGGCTGGAACCACTCAGCCCGTCCGGCGTTTGAGGACGAGCCCTTAAGGCGATATCGGGTACCCCAGGGCCGACGGAGTCGGCGGATTCGGGAAGGGGCGGGACTGGGGAAGAGGAACCGCCGGAGGCGAGGGCTCAGCCCCCGCTCCCCGCGCCCGAGGACGAAGAAGAAGACGGCGCCGGCTCCACCGGCGCGACCTCCACCGCCGTGGCCCCCCGCGGCTGCGGCGCCTGCTTCAGCGCCGCCTCCCGCGCATACGCCCGCAGGTACCCCACAACCGTGTTCGTCACGGCAACCAACGGCACCGCCACCACAGCCCCACCGATCCCGGCGACCAGCCCACCCGCCGCCACCGAGAGCACCACGGCCAGCGGATGCACCCGCACGGCCCGCCCCAGGATGAACGGCTGCAGGATGTGCCCCTCGATCTGCTGCACCGCGAGCACGACCACCAGCGTCATGACGCCCACGAACACGCCCTGCGTGACCAGCGCGACCACCACGGCAAGGGCACCGGAGATGACCGCGCCCACCAGCGGGATGAAGGCGAACAGGAAAATGAAGACGGCCAGCGGCACAGCCATCGGGACGCCGAGGAAGTAGATCCCCAGCCCGATGAAGATGGCGTCGATCAGGGCCACTATCACCGTGCCCCGCACATACGCCGTCAGCGTCCGCCACGCCCGCGGCCCCGCCCCCGCGATCCCCGGCCGCGCCGCCGCCGGGACCAGCTTGAGGACCCACTGCCAGATCCGCTTCCCGTCGTACAGCAGGAAGAGGGTCGAGAACATCGTGAGCAGAATGCCCGTCATCGTCTCGACGATGACCGTCACGCCCTCCAGACCGGCCGACGTGATCTCGTCCGTGTTCGCGCCGATCGCCTCGCGCAGCGACTTCGCGATCTCGTTGATCTGGTCTTCCGTCACATGGAAGGGGCTGTTGAGGAGCCACTTGCGCAGATCGTCGATGCCGCTCTGGACCTGGTCGGAGAGCGTGTCGATGTTCTCCATGACCTGCCACACCACGAACCAGCCGACCAGGCCCATCACCACGAAGCCGAGGATCGCGGTGACGGCGGTGGCGAGGCCGCGGGGCAGGCCGAGGTTCTTCAGGCGGGCGACCGTCGGCTGGAGCATCGCGGTGATGAGGAGCGCCGCGACGAAGGCGAGCACCACCAGCTGCACGGCGCTGATGACCTTCATCAACACCCAGACGGTGCCCGCGAGTACGAGCAGCCGCCACCCGGCCTCGGCCGCGACCCGCATCCCCCACGGCACGGCCGCGACGGGGTCGGGCCTGGCCGCTATGGCGGGCGCGTACTGGGGCGGCGCGGGCACCTGCCCGTCGGAGCCCGCCTCATCGGAGGCGGAGGCGGAGACGGAGGGAGAAGCGGCGCCGGGGGTGGAGGTGGTGGTGGCAGCCGAGGGGTGTGAGTCGGCCGGGTCCGAGCCGTCGGCCCGGTGGGCGGACCTACCCGAGCCGTCGGCCCGGTGGGCGGACTTGCCGTCGGGTGAGGTCTCGGCCTCCACCTCGGCCTCCGCCTCGTCCAACCGCTCTCCCATCCGGGTCAGGCCCGCGCCGATCCGGCCGAGCCACCCTGGAATTCGCGACATGATCCGTCCTCTACCCCCGTCTGTCCCCACTGCTCCCCCCTGGCGCTCCTGAACCGTACACGGGCGAGGCCCCTCACCGAAGGACGGTGAGGGGCCTCGAAAGGTTGAGCGCGGCACGAGCCGGGTGGGGCTCAGTACCAGTTGTTGGCCTGCCAGAAGTTCCAGGCACCGCAGGGGCTGCCGTACCGGTCGTTCATGTAGCCGAGGCCCCACTTTATCTGCGTGGCCGGGTTGGTCTGCCAGTCGGCGCCGGCGGACGCCATCTTGGAACCGGGCAGCGCCTGGACGAGGCCGTAGGCACCCGAACTGGGGTTGCTGGCCTTGTAGTTCCAGGTCGACTCGTGGTTGACGATGTTGCTGAAGCACTGGAACTGGTCCGCGGGGACCATCTGCCGTGCCATCGCCTGGACCTGCGCGACCGAGTACGAGCTCTGCTTGGCGAAGTCGGAGGCGTCCCGCGAGGAGGAGCGGCTGGCCTTGGTCTCTGCGGCCTCCTCACGCTCCTTCTTCTCCTCGGCCTTCTTGGCGGCTTCTTCCTTCTCCGCCTTGGCCGCGGCCTTCTGCTTCGCGATCGCGTCTTCGGCCGCCTGCTTGCGCGCTGCCTCCGCCGCAGTCTTCTTGGCGGCCGTGTCGGCAGCCGCGGCCTGTGCGTCGGCCTGCTGCGACAGGGACGCGCCCTGCACCTGGGCCTGCTGGCCCGCGGGTATGTCTGCGAGGAGAGTCGCGTCGCTCGCCGTTGCCTCGAGGTCGTTCGAGCTCGAGTGCTGGGTGTTGCCCGAGGCAACGCCCACGACTGCGCCGACGGTGGTGACCGCCGTGGCCGAGGCCACTGCGAATCCCCGGACCGAAATCCGGCTCACACGGTTTCCTTCCAGCGTCGCCCGCATAGGTGACCTCGCGGACGCAATCGTGCCCCTGACGCTGGCCTCCACTTATTGCTCGGTCACGGGAGGCACGGGCCCGGTGGACAACTCCCGTTACGGGAGCGCCGCTTGGTGCTCGGGCGGCATACGACGGTCACTATGAAGTTCTGTGGTGCATGAGTTGCAGTGCCGCTGGGGGCACAGGTGTGTCGTATGCGGGGCCTGACAGGACTGAGACTCTGCCGTAGCCGGACGCCGCAAGGCAATTCTCCGTTGCGTGTGAAAGCTCACACCCCGTTTGCCCCAGGAGTTTTCCGGAAAGCGGCGAACGCGAAGACGCCGCCCGGCTAAGCTCTCTCGCTTCGCCGGGCGGCGCCAACTCCCGCGTAACCACTGTGAAGTGGGACCGAGCGGGCCGGAGTACGTCAGATGTGGCCGTCCTCCAGCATTTCGGTCACCAGGGCCGCGATCTGCGACCGCTCCGAGCGCGTGAGCGTGACATGGGCGAAGAGCGGATGGCCCTTCAGCTTCTCGACGACGGCAACTACCCCGTCGTACCGGCCCACTCGGAGGTTGTCGCGCTGGGCGACGTCATGAGTGAGGACGACACGGGAGTTCGCCCCGATCCTGGACAGAACGGTCAGAAGAACGTTCCTCTCCAGGGATTGGGCCTCATCCACGATCACGAAGGCGTCATGGAGCGAGCGCCCGCGGATATGGGTGAGCGGGAGCACTTCGAGCATCCCGCGCGCCACCACTTCCTCGATGACCTCCTTGCCCGCGACCGAGCCGAGGGTGTCGAAGACGGCCTGCGCCCACGGCCCCATCTTCTCGGCCTCGGTGCCGGGCAGATAGCCGAGCTCCTGCCCGCCCACCGCGTACAGCGGCCGGAAGACCATCACCTTCTGGTGCTGACGGCGCTCCAGGACGGCCTCGAGCCCGGCGCAGAGCGCGAGCGCCGACTTGCCGGTGCCCGCGCGCCCGCCCATCGACACGATCCCGACGTCGGGGTCGAGGAGCAGATCGAGGGCGACCCGCTGCTCGGCGCTGCGCCCCTTGAGTCCGAAGGCGTCCCGGTCCCCGCGCACGAGGCGGACGTTGCCCTCCGCCGTGACGCGGCCGAGCGCCTTGCCCTTCTCCGAGTGGATGGTGAGCCCGGTGTGCACGGGCAGCTCGGAGACCTCCGGCACGTACAGGCTCTCCTCCTCGAAGAGAAGGTCAACCTGCTCGCCGGAAAGGGTCAGTTCGGACATTCCGGTCCAGCCGGAGTCCGTGATGGCGAGCTCGGCGCGGTACTCCTCCGCGAGCAGCCCGACCGACGACGCCTTGATCCGCAGCGGCAGGTCCTTGGAGACGACGGTGACGTCGTACCCCTCGGCCTGGAGGTTGCGGGCGACGGCGAGGATCCGGGAGTCGTTGTCCCCCAATCGGTAGCCGGCCGGGAGCACGCCGGGATCGGAGTGGTTGAGCTCGACACGCAGGGATCCGCCCAGGTCCCCGATGGGGATGGGGGCGTCGAGGCGACCGTGCCGGATACGGAAGTCGTCGAGCAGGCGCAGGGCCTGCCGGGCGAAGTAGCCGAGCTCCGGATGGTGCCGCTTGGCCTCCAGCTCCGTCACCACGACGACGGGGAGCACGACTTCGTGCTCGTCGAAGCGGGTCAGGGCGTTCGGGTCGGCCAGCAGGACGCTGGTGTCGAGAACATAAGTGCGCCTGTCGGGCATGCGGCGCTTTGTGCTGGTCACCACGGAAGGACGTACCCCCTCGGATGAGGTCGGGGAGCGACAGAGGGATGCTGGGCCGGGTGCGGGCGGGAGGAACTCCAGCCGGTCTGCGGCCCCACCGCACGGGCCGAGATCCGGCCCTCCCGAGTCCCGGCGGGGAAGTCGCTTCCCGCGCGGTCGTCCTGGTGCAAAGGGCCTCCCGGGCGGACGGCCCCGTGCCGTCCGCTGAGATGCGACGTCCCTACCTGGAACTGCCGGACGTCGACCTGGAGGGCTTATTCCCTCGAACAAGCGCAGCCATGCCATGGCATATGACGGCGCGTTGGTTAACTCTTGGTTACCCCGACCCCAGCCCCGCGGGGATGGTCATCCCCCGTAGCGACGGTGGCGCGCGGCGTAATCACGCAGCGCCCGAAGGAAGTCGACCTTGCGGAAGGCGGGCCAGAAGACTTCACAGAAGTAGTACTCAGAGTGAGCCGACTGCCAGAGCATGAAGCCGGACAGGCGCTGCTCTCCACTCGTTCGGATCACCAGATCGGGGTCCGGCTGGCCGCTCGTGTAGACGTGCTTGGAGATCAGGTCGACGTCGACGCGCTCCGCGAGCTCCTCGAACGAGGCACCCTGCTCGGCTCCTTCGAGGAGCAGCGAGCGGACCGCGTCGGCGATCTCCTGGCGCCCGCCGTAGCCGACGGCGACGTTGACCAGTATTCCGCGGTTGGCGGCGGTGGCCTCCTCCGCCTCCTTGAGCACCGTCTGGGTGCGGGCGGGCAGCAGGTCGAGGGTGCCGACGTGGTGGACGCGCCAGCGTCCGTCCTCGGCCAGGGAGCGGACGGTCGCCTCGATGATGCCGAGCAGCGGCGTCAGCTCTTCTTCCGGGCGGTCGAAGTTGTCCGTCGACAGCATCCACAGCGTGACGACCTCGACGTCCGTCTCCGCGCACCAGCCGAGGAACTCCTCGATCTTGTACGCGCCCGCCTGGTGGCCCTGCTCGGTGGTGCCCCCGGACGCCTTGGCCCAGCGCCGGTTGCCGTCGAGGATGACACCGATGTGCTTCGGCACCTGGTCGTGGTCGAGACGGCCCTCCACCCGGCGTGCGTAAAGTCCGTACACCAGGTCGCGCAGGTTCACGTGTTCAGCCCCTCCATGCAGACGGCGGTCCCCGAGGGCGACACCCTACCGCTGAACGGGCGGCCCTCGGCCCGGGGGTGGCCCCGGTCTGACGTAGCTTCGTACCCATGAACGACACGTCTCTGTACCGCGCGGTTCCTGAACGCTACGACTCGATGGAGTACCGGCGCACGGGCCGCAGCGGCCTGAAACTGCCGGCGATCTCGCTCGGCCTGTGGCACAACTTCGGCGACGACAAGAGCCTGGAGTCCCAGCGGGCCATCCTGCGCCGCGCCTTCGACCTGGGCGTCACCCACTTCGACCTGGCGAACAACTACGGCCCGCCGCCCGGCTCGGCGGAGCTCAACTTCGGCAAGATCTTTGCGCAGGACTTCGCGGCATACCGGGACGAACTGGTCATCTCGACCAAGGCGGGCTACCTCATGCACCCCGGCCCGTACGGCGAGTGGGGTTCGCGGAAGTACCTGATGTCGTCTCTCGACGCCTCGCTCAAGCGCATGGGTGTGGACTACGTCGACATCTTCTACTCGCACCGCTTCGACCCGGACACCCCGCTCGAGGAGACGATGGGCGCGCTGGCCTCCGCGGTCCAGCAGGGCAAGGCCCTCTATGTGGGTGTCAGCTCGTACAACAGCGAGCAGACCGCCGAAGCGGCGCGCCTGCTGCGGGAGATGGGGGTGCGCCCCCTCATCCACCAGCCCTCGTACTCGATGATCAACCGCTGGACCGAGGACGACGGGCTGCTCGACACCCTCGAAGCCGAGGGCATGGGCTGCATCTCCTTCGTCCCGCTCGCCCAGGGCCTGCTCACCGACAAGTATCTGAAGGGCATCCCCGAGGGCTCGCGCGCGACCCAGGGCAAGTCCCTGGACCCGAACCTCCTGAGCGACGAGGTGCTGCGCCGCCTGCGCGGCCTGAACGACATCGCCGCCCGCCGCGGCCAGTCGCTCGCCCAGCTCGCCCTCAACTGGGTGCTGCGGGACGAGCGGATGACGTCGGCGCTCATCGGGGCGTCCAGCGTGAAGCAGCTGGAGGAGAACGTCGCGGCGCTGTCCGGCGCGAAGCTCACGGAGGCGGAGCTGGCCGAGATCGACACGTTCGCGGTGTCGACGCCCGGCACCAACATCTGGGCCGGGCGTTCCTGATCCCCTGCCCGGTCAGGGGCCTCAGGGGGTGCGCGGGCGCTTGAACCAGGCGCCCGCGCTGCCCAGGCTCAACAGCACCACGACGGCGATCGAGCCGAGCAGCGGCAGCAGCCCACCGGCGTTGCCGCCGGCCGCGCCGCCGAGCGCGAACGCGATCTGCACGCTGGTCAGCACGATGCACGTGACGCGGATGCCGTGGCCCGCGGTCTTGAAGGTGAAGGCGAACCCGGCGGCCACGAAGAGGCAGATGTTCACGCCGAAGGCCGCGCCCGCCGTAGCCGCGTCCCCCATGGCCGCGATCGCGACAGTGCCGAGGACGGTGAGCCCGGCGAGGACCCACAGGACGATCTGCGCGGCACGCACGTTGCCCGGCATCGACTGCGGCACCGGCGCGAAACCGTAGCCCGGTTCCTGGGCAGGACCGGTGTAAGTGGGAAGCCCCGCTTGGGGGTTGGCGTGCGGGTTGACCTGCGGATCGGCCTGCGGATCGTGGTGCGGTGGGGGGAACTGGTTCGACATGTCCCTGACCGTATCCGGAAGATCGGAATCCACGCCAAGAGGGGTTGGGCGCCGCCCCGGGAACACCCCTGGCACGGAGCCGATGCGCGGGCACAAAAAACGGGCCGGTCCGTGGGGGGGAGACGGACCGGCCCGAGGGGGGGTTTCCACCATAACCCTTCGTAAGTGATGCTGCGTGCATCGGCGTGCCGCAACTACGCTCCGAAATCGCGCGGCGACCGCGCGAGCCCGCTCTTCCAGCGAATTTCGGCCCCGCGGACGGTTCTTGGCCCGCGCGGGGCGGTCCCTCCCAGGGGTGACCCCGGCGACGAACACGCGCTTGACGGCGCGAGGCCGCGCAGCCCCCTCCACTGCGCGGCATCACTTTGCTGACGCGAATTCGCCTTGGTCTGAACTTACGTGAGGCTTAGGGGCGGATCGACCCAGTCTTGATAACGATGCGGAATCAAGGGCCCTTCGAGGGCTACGAGATGACCGTTTTCCTCTTGATTGCCCGGTTGGCCGCCCGGCCCTTGTTGGCGATCAGCGTCTCCATGTGTGCGTCGCCCCACAGTCCGAGCGGCCCGAGCGCCGCGTTCAGGGACTGGCCGAGATCGGTGAGGGAGTACTCGACCTTCGGCGGGACCTCCTGGTGGACCTCGCGGTGCACGATGCCGTCGGCCTCCAGCTCGCGCAGCTGCTGGATCAGGACCTTCTCCGTGACGCCCGCGATGTTCCGCCGCAGCTCACCGAAGCGCAGCGCCTGTCCCGCGTGCAGCGCCCACAGGATCATCGGCTTCCACTTGCCGCCGACGACGTCCATGGCGGCGTCGAGCCCGCAGGCGTACGGCCCCTTGGCCGCGATGTGCTGCTTCCCCATCCCCAACCCCTCCCCTGAGACTGCCACTTGACCGCTCAACGCTTGCGGGCGTCGAAAAGATGGCGCGTGCTGTGCGCGACGAAGGGGCCTTCCGCCTCGATCCGCTCGTGCAGCTCGCGCAGCCGCGGCCGGTAGGCGTCGACGGTGAAGCCGGGCACCATCCAGATCACCTTGCGCAGGAAGTGGACGACGGCGCCGATGTCGTGGAACTCGATCCGCAGGCGCTCGGCGGGCAGGCGGACGACGTCCAGGCCCGCGGCCTCGGCCCGCGCCCGCTCCTCCTCCGGGTCGCGCGCGCCGCGCACCGCGGCCGGCTGCTCACCGAGGAAGCACTCGACGAGCTCGAACACGCTGGCCGGGCCCACGTGCTGGGCGAAGTAGGTGCCGCCGGGGGCGAGCACGCGGGCGATCTCGTCGAAGTGGGCGTGCACCGGGTGACGGCTGGTGACGAGGTCGAACGTGCCGTCCGCGAACGGGAGTCGGGCGTCCTCCGGGGACGCCACGACGACGACCCCGCGGGGCGCGAGCAGCCGCGACGCCTTCGCAACATTGGGCGGCCAGCCCTCGGTGGCGGCGGCGAGCGCCGGGATGCGGGACGCCCCGGCGAGCACTTCTCCTCCGCCCGTCTGGATGTCGAGCGAGGCCGACGCCTGAGCGAGCCGCTCCCCCATCGACTCCGCATACCGCCACGACGGGCGCTCCTCGGTGGCCCGGCCCTCGAACCACGAGAAGTCCCAGCCGTCGACCGAGGCGGCCTCGGCCTCACTGACCAGGTCGTCGAAGGAGCGGGGCGCGGGCTGACGGGCGGACTGGGAGGCGGACTGGGGGGTGGGCCGCGGGTCATGCGTCATTCCTTGATCGTCTCACCGAGGCGGTGCGTACGACGTGCGCGTTTTCGCGAACATCGTACGAAGCTTGCGTACGCCGTGCGCAACGCGTACAGTGTTCGCAACGAAGAACACCGTACGAAGACCGTTGAGAAGGAGCCCCCGATGAGTGCCCTCGCCCTGTCAGTGCTCCTCTCCCTCGTCTCCGCGGTGGCCTACGCGGGCGGCGCGATCATGCAGGAGCAGGTGGCGGCGAGCGCCTCCGAGGCCGGCTCCGCCGCGCCGGTCCGGCGCCCCGCCTGGTGGATCGCGATCGGGCTCAACGGCCTCGGCGCCCTCCTCCACGTGGTCGCCCTCGCCTGCGGCCCGCTCAGCCTGGTCCAGCCGCTCGGCGCGCTGACCATCGTCTTCGCGCTGCCGATGGCGGCGGTCTTCGTGGGCCGCAGGGCCGGGGCCACCGCGTGGAAGGGCGCGGGGATGGCGACGGCCGGGCTCGCGGGTCTGCTCTCCCTGACCGGCAGCGCCGCGACCTCCACCCTCGGCGGCGCGGAGCGGGTCTCCCTGTCGGCCGTCACCTTCGGGCTGATCGCGGTGCTGGTGATCGCCGCGCGGGCCATGAAGGGGAACGCGGTGCTGCGGGCGACCCTGCTGGCCGCCGCGGGCGGAGTCGCCTTCGGTATCGCGTCGGTCTTCACCAAGATGGTCGCGGACGAGTTCACCTGGGGCCCCGGCCTCATCGGTCAGCTGCCGAGCATCGCGGTCATGGTCGTGCTCGCCGTCGGCGGGACGCTGCTCTGCCAGTCCTCGTACGAGGGTGCCGGGCTCGCCACTCCGCTGGCGGTCGTCACCGTGGTCAACCCGGTCGTCGCCGCGGTGGTCGGCCTCAGCCTCTTCGGCGAGACCTTCCGGTACGGCACGGCGGGGACGCTGCTCGCGCTGGTCTTCGGTGCGGTGACGGTGGGCGGCCTGGTGCTCCTGACGGCCGGACGCAACGCGGACTCGGCGCTCCCGGCGACGGCCACGGGGACCCTGGGGGCCACGGAGGCGGCGACCGCGGCGACCGTCGCGGCCCTCATCGAGGTCCGGCCGATCGACATCTCCGCCCGGTACGCGCTGCGCACCGCCTCGGACCAGGTCCTCGCGGGCCCCGCGGCCCGCTGACCCTCTCCCCCCTCTCCCCCCTGAGCTGCGGCGGCCTCCCCCGGAGGGCGCCGCACCCCTCGGCCCGGCCCGCCAAATCCCCCGCGGCGGCCGGGTCGAGGGCTTGGTTCTGGGGGTGGCTATTCCGCGGAGCCGTCGGCGGTGCCGCCAGAGCTTCCGGTGCTGCCGGTGCTTCCAGTGCTCCCGGTACTTCCAGTACTCCCGGTGCTGCTGCCGCTCGCTCCGCGCGGGAAGGACACCTCGACGCGGCGGTTCTTCTTCCGCCCCTCCTCGGAGGTGTTGTCCGCGATCGGATAGTCCTCGCTGTAGCCGCGCACGGCATACGTGACGCTGGGGCCCAGGTACTTGCTCAGCTGCTCGTGCACGGCCTCGGCGCGCTGGCGGGAGAGCTTCTTGCCGTGGGAGTAGCTGCCCAGGTCGTCCGTGAAGCCGAAGACCCGTACGTCCGTGGCCTGTTGGGCCTTGGCCTCCTCGGCGATCGCCTTGATACGGGCGTTCGCCTCCGGGTTCAGCTTGGCGCTGTCCTTGGGGAACAGGACCTCTGCTTGCAGGGCGAACTTCACGTCCGTGTTGGTGTCCTCGCGGCGTTCGTCGCCCGACAGGTCCTCCACGACGGACTTGATGTCCAGCACCTTGGCGGGCGCGAGAGTCGCTCCGTCGGCGAGCTTGAGGCCGGGGCTCGTGGGGTCGACCTTGGGGGGCGGGGAGGAGGCGGTGGAGCCGGGGGGTGCGCTGGGGTCGTCGCTCGTCGGGTCGTCCGCGTGGGCGACGGCTGGGGGGAGGGCCAGGGCGGCCAGGAGGGTCAGGGTGGTGGTGAGGGTGCGGTGGCGGGGGTGTGGCATGGGGTCACTCGCCCTCGGAGAGTTCTATGGAGGCGGGCGGCATGGCCCCGACCTGGAAGCTCACCTTGTTGGTCCCCTCAGGGGGTGCGGGGAACTGGGCGAACCAATCGACGGATTGCCCCGACAGGACTCCCCCGGTGAACTTTGTGCACAGGCAGCCACCTTGCGTGTCACGCAGGACGAGGTACTTCTTCTTGCCGGTGGCGTCCACAAGGCTGGCGCCTGCGAGAGAGCCGCCGTTCTTCGCGAGTTCGCGCTCGTCACCTCGCCAACTGGCGCCCACCCACGCCTTGCTGCCGCCGTTCGTCACGCTGCCTTCGACAGTGACGAAGCCGCCCTCATCCCGCTTGGCCGAGGTGATCTTGAGGTCCAGGCCCTGCTCCCCCTTCACCTCGGCAAGCACCTTGTCGGAGTCGGCAGCCGGATCCTGCGAGTCCTTGTCGTCCGAGCCCTTGCTCTGGGAGGAGTTGGACGATGACTCCTTGTCGGGCTTGTCATCACTCCCACCACCACCGCCACAGCCAGCGACCGTGAGGACCAGCCCGGTCGTGATCGCCGCAGCGGTCATTGCCCTGCGTATCTTCAAGGCGCGCCGGAGGTTCATTGATGCGGCTTCCTTCTCTTGTTGTTCGCTCATCAGTCGGCCAGGTGCACGGAGAAAAGGACGGACGCTTCCGGGAGGTCATCCGGGTCGAAGTCATCCGGATCGAAGTCGAAGGACTCGCCGCCGTCGCAGGTGAACTTCACGGCCTTCTGGGGGTCTTCGTCCTCTGCGACGTCACACCGTGGCTTGATGACGGCGGTGGCATGAGCCTTGGCGTGCTTGCTCTCCGTACCGGGGATAATCGAGTCGCCAACGGTGTAGTTGGTCTCGATCTCTGCTCGCCAACCGGGGTAGCCGTCAACTTCCGCAGCCTCAAGGGCAGTCACGGCGGAATCGTTGTCGGCGGCCAGCGCGTCAGCGGCCTCCTGGGCACCATCGCCCTCGAACTTGTCGCCTGCCAGCCAATCGAGCCAGTCGTCACCCTCGCCGATGGCCAGCCCGAGACCGTCCATGAGTTCGTCCCGAGAATCCTGCGCAGCGGCCAAGGCGGCGGCATCAGCGGCCGATTGAGCACCATTGCGAGCCGATGCCGCTTGAGCGAACGCGAAGAAGGCGAACGCAACGAAGAGCAGGATCCCCGTCATCCAAATATAGAGAGGGAGGGTTGATCCTCTGTCGCTGCGCAGGTCCCTGAGTGTCATCCACCAATGACGTCGTTGACCGCATCCAGGATCGCGCCGGAGATCAACCCGTCCAGGCCCAGCCCGTCGATCAGAGTGAAGATCCCGGCAATCAGAATCATCAACCCCGCATACTCCACAAACCCGGCCCCCCGGTCCCGCTCCCCGCCCCGCATCCGCGCAGCAACGGTTCGAGTCCACTTCCCCAGGGCTCGCTGGATGCCAACAGCCGCTCTCAGCGTCAGGTCCTGCGCCACGGTGACCCCTTCTTCCATCCCGTCCGGCCCGCCAAGTGCCGCACTCAACTACGGCAACGTAGCCGAGAAGTGACTCCGCGTAAGAGGGTCCAAAGAACGAACTCCTGGACACAGCCAGATGTTGGCCTGATTCAACCCCTCTGTCCAGCCCTCTTGTCGCGTCCCTCACCTGTCCCACCCCCACTTTCGACGGCCACCTGACGCGCTCGTTCGACTGTGCCACAGCGGGTTGCACGTGCGAAGGGTTTTCACGCAACCGGAACGGCCCCGCCTCGATGAGAGGCGGGGCCGTCGGCCGTTACGGCAGTTCTACTTGGAGAACGTGGTGCAGAGGGCCGGAACGTAGCCCTTGATCCCCTTGTACGAGATGTACCACCACTTGTGGTGCCATGTGGCGCCGGCGTTGGGGTCGCAGCCCTTGAAGTAGCCGCCGTACTGCACATTGCACTTGAGCTTCTTGGCCTTCGCCCCCTTGGGCAGCAGGCCGACGGCCGTCGCACTGGCCTTCTTCGACTTGCGGATCTTTACGCTCTCGTCAGCCTTCTCGTACGGATAGCCCGAGCAGGCAGCGGCCGAACGTGCCTCTGGCTGGGCGGCGTTGGCGGTGGCGGCGCCCCCTGTGATCAGGGCGCCCATCATGACGGTCGCACCGAGTGCCGAGGCAAGCTTGTGTCGCAAAGGGACCCCTATTGTCTGTGAGCCGAACCGGTCGACAAGACCGTAGGGGCGGGCGCCAACAGGTCCCCAACAGCTCAGCCCTTGGGGGCTTTTGCCGCGCGGAGCAGGGCGGCAAGGGCTTCGGGGGTGGTGGTGAGTATGGAGTGGGCGGGGTCGGCGCTTTCGGTTATGTGGACCGTTCCAGCGCCATCTGCCGCGACGTGCACGCAGGAGTCGCCCTGTCCGCAGTACGACGACTTCTGCCATGGGTGAGCGTGGGCGGACATGCAGTCTCCTTCACAGGTCATGGACCAGGTTGTGGATGAGATCCCGTGACTTGACGGGTCCGAGAGCCAGCGCTTCCAGCTTGCCGAGGAGTACGCGGTACATCTCCAACTGGGCCTCGGCATCCAGGAATGCAGGACCGTGCGACTGGTCGAGATGGACCGTGTCCAGGCGAGGTACCTGACCGGTGGAGTAGAACAGTGATTGGCCCGAGCCAGGGAATGAGCCGGCCGCGAACGGGATCACCTTGAGCGTGACGTGGTCCCGCTCACTCATCTCCAGCAGGTGCCCCAACTGCCCCTTGGCTACGGCGGCTCCACCGAACTGCATGCGCAGGGCCGCTTCATGGATGATCGCCAGGTAGGGAGTCGGCGAGTCCCTGAAGAGGACGTCCTGGCGTTTGATGCGGAACGACACCCGGTGCTCCACCTCCGGCGGCGAGAACTCGGGGACCACTTGGCGAAACAGCTCGCGCGCGTGGTCGACGGTCTGGAGCAGCCCCGGAATGTGCACGGTGATGGCGGTACGCAAGCTCGTGGCGTAGTGCTCGACCTCGGCGAGGTCCAGCAGCGCCGCTGGGAGGATGTCGCGGTACTGCTCCCACCAGCCGCGAGTGCGCCCCTCGGCCATGTTGACGAGGGCAGCGATGAAGGCGGTGTCCGAGCAGCCGTAGGCGGAAGCCATGGCGCGAACGCGGGCTCCGCTCACTCCGAAGCGAGCGGACTCGACGTTGCTGAGCTGTCCCTGGCTGGTCCCCAGGGTGCGGGCGGCCTCGGTGGCGGTCACGCCCGCCTGCTCCCGGAGCTTCCGCAACTCGGTGGCAACACGGGTCCGGCGGACCGTTGGGGCTGACCTTCCGGCCATGCAACTCCTCCTAAAGACAGCCCAGTTCGTCACCCACACGAGGGGTTCTGCACTGTACTTCACGAATTTCGAGCAAATGTAATTTGCGCAGCTCTACTGTGTGACCCAGGCCACCGCCCGGAAGCACCCCGCTCGACGGAGCGACCTGGTCACCGGGCATCGCAGCGCACCCGCCAACTCCCCCTCACACACGGAGACTTCCATGCAACCCACCGTATCCGCCCCCTGGGCCTACACCCTCCAGCTCCCCCACGACCCCCGCGCCCCAGGCGTCGCCCGCGCCACCCTCCGCGCGATCCTCGCCACCCACGACCTCCCCGAACTCACGGACACCGCCGAGCTCTTGGCCTCCGAGATGCTCACCAACGCCCACCTCCACACCGACGGCCCCTACGCACTCCGCCTCCGCTCCAGCGCACCCCGGCGCGTGCGCGTCGCCGTATGGGACTCCAACCCCCGCATCCCGCCCGGCTTCGGCGACGGTGAGCCCGGCACCGTCATGCCGCCACCGGGCACGCCCGGAACCGCCGTGAACGGACGCGGCCTGCACCTCGTGCGCGCCTGCTCCGACGCGTGGGGCGCCTACCTCCTGGGCGAGGCGCCCACCTCGCACGGCGGCAAGCTCCTGTGGGCCGAGTGCGCACAGCACGAATGAGGGGGCTCCCGGACTCCCGGACCGCGCCTACTCGACACCCTCCACGAAGTGGTCGAACTCCCCCGCCTGGACGCCCAGTACGAAGGCATTCCACTTCTTGCGGGTCGTGGTGACGATCGTGGTGGGGTCGCCGGTCTCACGGAGATAGACCGGGGCGTCGTCACCCTCGCCGTCGCCGAAGGCCATCTCGATCCAGGGGCCCGGGCCCTCTTCCCCCTCGGGGGCGGCACGGACCCAGGTCAGGTCGGCCGGAGTGCTGTCAGTCATGGGACGGCACCGTACCGCCGCCTGACCCCTGTTTCGGCGAGAACCGAAACGCCTTCTGCCGTGTGCCCGAGATCCGATTCCCTGATGTCGATGGCACAGCCCACCACACAGGGGGACATCTCATGAAGAAGATCCGTATGGGCGTCGTGAGCATCGCCGCTCTGGGCGCGGCGGCGTTCGCGCTTCCGGCCGGGGGCGCGCAGGCGCTCTCCGGCACGCCTCAGACGGCGAGCGCCGCGGTGCAGAGCGCCGACGACGTGACGAGCGCGGCCCGCTGCTCCGGCGTGCGGAAGATCACGGTCACCGGTGGATACCTCAAGTACAAGGAGTGCAAGAAGCCCGGCAAGCGCAAGGTGATCGGGGTGTCTCTCAACGACACCAAGAACAACAGCCGGTGCGTCTATGCCGACATCAAGTTCGTGCCCAGCGGCCTGAAGAAGCACTACAGGGACTGCGGAGGGGACGTGACCAAGTTCGACACCGGCTGGCACAAGGCGCGCGACGCCCAGGTGCGCGTGAGCTGACCGATCGCACCACCGCCCTGGATCACCCCCGTCCACGACGGGGGTGATCCCCGTGTGTACGGCCGTTTGCGGGCCATTTACTGTGTGAGTCCTACACCCAGCTACCCCGGACGAGGACTCGTGCGGCACTATCTCCTGACCCTGTGCCTGGTCGCAGCCGTCACCTATCTACTCACCGAACCGGTGCGGAAGTTCGCTCTGCACATCGGGGCCGCCCCGGAGATCCGCGCGCGCGATGTGCACAAGGTGCGCACCCCGCGGCTCGGCGGCATCGCGATGTTCGGCGGGCTGTGTGCGGGGCTTGTGGTCGCCAGGGGGCTGCCTGAGCTCGAGGGTGTCTTTGGCGGTGGGCAGCCGCAGGCCCTGCTCGCGGGGACCGCCGTCATCTGGCTCATCGGTGTGCTGGACGACAAGTTCGAGCTCGACGCCCTCATCAAGCTGGGCGGGCAGATCCTCGCCGCCGGGATCATGGTCCTGAAGGGGCTCACCATCCTGTGGCTGCCCGTGCCGGGGTATGGGACCGTCTACTTGAATGAGGCCCAAGGGGCCCTGCTCACCGTCGCGTTGGTCGTCGTCACCATCAATGCCGTGAACTTCGTCGATGGGCTTGACGGGCTCGCCGCGGGGATGTTGTGCATCGCTGCCGCCGCGTTTCTCATGCATGCGTATCGGCTCTGGTACGGGTACGGGATCGAGGCCGCCCAGCCCGCCGCGCTCTTCTCCGCCGTCCTGGTGGGGATGTGCCTCGGGTTCCTGCCCCATAACCTGCATCCCGCGCGGATCTTCATGGGCGACTCGGGGTCGATGCTCATCGGGACCGTGCTCGCGGGGTCCGCGATATCCGTCACCGGGCAGGTCGACCCCGATCTGCTCGTGCAGGTCACCGGGAGCACCCGGAACGCGACCCAGACGATGGTTCCCGTCTACATCCCGCTGCTGCTGCCCCTCACCGTGCTGGCTCTCCCTCTCGCCGACCTCGTGCTCGCCGTCGTACGCCGGAGCTGGCGCGGGCAGTCGCCGTTCGCCGCCGACAAGGGGCATCTGCACCACCGGCTGCTGCGCATCGGGCACTCCCACCCGCGCGCGGTGCTCATCATGTACTTCTGGTCGGCGCTCTTCGCCTTCGGCACCGTCGCGGTCTCCGCCAACGACGGGGCGCTGTGGATCGTCCTCGGGCTGATGGCCGCGAGCGCCGGAGGGCTCGTCCTGCTGTTGCTTCCCCGCTTCGCGCCCGTCAGAGGGGTCAGAGGGCGGGCAGTGGAGCAGGCGGCCCCCAGTGACGGTGGCGCCGCCGTCACTCCTTCGTCAGTGGCTTCACGATGTCGTTGACCTTCGTCTCCGAGATCGCGCCGATGTACGACGCCGCGATGCGGCCCTTGCGGTCGAAGAAGAGCGTGTAGGGGTAAGTCGTGGGATTCGCCAGGCCCTTGGGCATCTGGAGGAGCTTGCGGCCCGCCGGGTCGTGCAGGCTGGGGTAGGAGAGCTTCTTGTCGTTCTCGAAGGAGCGGGCGCTGGCGACGTTCGCGTCGGCGTTCATGCCGACCACGGCGACGTCCTTGTCCTTCATCTCCTTGTTGAAGCGGGAGAGGCCCGGGGCCTCCAGGCGGCACGGAGGGCACCAGGAAGCCCACGCGTTGACCACCACGACCTTGCCCCGGTAGTCGGCGGCGAGGTCGATCTTCTTGCCGTCCACCGTCTCGCCCGACCAGGCCGGGGCCTGCTTGCGGTCGGCGGGCGCGTAGGACTTCAGGGGGCCGGTCCGCTTCCCCTTGTCCGCCGCGCCGCCCGAGGAGCAGCCGCACACGAGGGCCAGGAGGGAGACGGCGGCGGCCGTGCGAAGCGTCAGTGTCTTCGTCTTCATGATCCGAGAGTCTGCCAGAGGGGGAAACGGGAGCCTGCAGAGGGGAAGAGGGGGCCTGCGGAGAGGAAGAAGGGGGCCCGCGTGTGGTTGGCGGGCCCCTCAAAGGAGCCGCCCAGCCGCGCGTGGTCAGCGGCTGGGCGGAGTTCCGGGCGGAGTTGGCGGGGTCGGCGGAGTCAGCCGATGCCGCCGTACGCCTTCTTGTTCTTCACCGAGTACTTGAACTTGATGTAGTACTTGCCGGCCGTGTACCGCTTCCAGTCGGCCACGCGCTCGGAGCCGTAGTCCTTCCACTCGACCTTCTGCACCGCGACGTCGTTGCCGCCGCCCTTCTTGCCCACGACGCGGTACGCCACGGCCTTGAACGAGCGGTTCCCGTTGCCCTTGACGCCGAAGTGCAGGAAGTGCTTGCCCTTGCTGACGTGGTGGGCCTTCGTCACCTGCGTGCGGCCCTTGGTCGTCCAGGTGTCGTCCCACCGGCCGCCCGCGGCCAGCGCCTCACTCGTGGCGCTCAGGGTGAGAGCGGCCACCGCCGCACCCACTCCGGCGGACTTCGCTATCCGGCCCATGTGCTTCATCAAAAAGCCCCGTTGTGTCGTTGTGTCTGTCGATCACCCGAAGGTGAAGGTTCGTTCCCGGGCGCGCATCGCCAGCGTCAGCCGGCCCGACGCCCAGCCCGACAGCAGGAGAGCCGCCGGGATTTGGAGGTTGAACATCGCCAGGAACCCCACCACGAAGGGTGCGTCCGCCGCTTCGGTCACGCCGTCGGGCAGCGTGACGAGGAAGGCGGCGAGCAGCAGCGTCAGCCCGTACAGGGAACAGTCGGTGACTATCACCCGCCAGCGGGGCAGCGCCGCGCACACCTTGCGGGCCACCGTCAGGGCCACGAACACCAAGGGCAGAAAGGCCAGTTGGTAATGGGAGACGATGAGCATCGTCCCCCACTCCGCCGTCCGTGGTCCCGACGCCAGGAGCCACGCCGCCTCCACCAGTGCTCCGATCGCCGCTGATCCCGCGGTGATCACGGCCGCGTAGAGGGCGGCGCTGCGCCAGGGAGTGAACATGGGGGGATCTCCTGTCAGTGGCAACAGTGGTGCTCAGCGGGCTAGTAGCCGCCGCTGTTGCCGATCGTGCCACGCTCACAGGCCGGCTGGGACAGGCACAGGAGGCTCTTGTTCCGCGACTGGTGAACGGTCTTCGTGCTGTGCCGGTTCTTGCTGGTGTAGCCGTAGATGTACATCTCGTGGTCCGGTGCCTTGCGGTACTTGCCCGAGACGTAGAAGTCGCCGTTGCGCGCGAGGCGCGCGTCGTAGGTGACTCCGATGCCCGCCCTGCGGATGCCGCCGGAGGGGCAGAACGGGTCCGTGGCCTCGATCCGCGCGCGCACGGCGCGGGTCTTGCCGTTGAACCGCGTCATCGTCCTGAAGTCGATCTTCTTCGTGGACGCCTTGCGCTTGGCCACGAACTTGCCGTTGTTCTTGTAGACCTTCGTCCAGCCGGTCTTCGGGTACAGCGTGTACTTCGACACGCGCCAGGACACCGAGCCACGGACGCCCGCGCGGAACGACGGGCCCTTCACCGACCTGGAGAAGCCGCGGTTGTCGCCCCGGTACTTGTAGCCCTTGGTGTACTTGCAGCCGGAGATGCCGGAGAGCGCCTTCGGGACGGTCGCCCACTTCTGCCGGATGAAGGAGCGCCACACCACCGTGGTGTACCTGTACTTCTTCGCCTTCGCCTCGATCTGCTCGGCCGTCGACGCGAGCGTGGCCGCGTCGTCCTCGGCCGGGACCGTGGCGCTCAGGCCCCAGGTGTGACCGAGGCCGTCGACCACGCCGGTGATCTTGTAGTCGGCCTCGCTGCCCGCCGTCACGCCGGAGTCGCGCAGGCTGTGCGCGGCCGTGTCCGCGATCTTGACGCCGTCGCGGTAGACCGCGTAGTGCTTGGCGCCGAGGTCGGGCCAGGACAGGTCGACGAACTTCGACGACGCGGCCCAGGCGGCACGCTCGTTCTTGTTCGGCGACGAGGCGAGCGTGGTGTCGGCGATCACCTTCTGCTTGCCGGCCGACAGGATCTGGCTGTCCGTGGCCTTGCCGTTGTACGAGGCGGCGAGCGTGAGCTTGCCCGGCTTGGCCGCCGAGGTGGACGCGGACCGCGAACTCGCCGACGGCGCGCCGAACTTGCCGCTGTCGGCGTCGAGGACGAAGACCGCCTTCGACGCCGACGTGACCTGCGGCGCGGCGCTGTCCGCCGAGGCGGCGGCCGAGGCGACCGCCGTCCCGGCGAACAGGGCCAGCGGCAGCACCGTCAGCGCGACAGCGCGGGGAACGCGCCTGATGCGCGGGGTGCTGGGAACACCCTGGTTTTCAGGGGTGGTTGGCATGGGGTGTGTGCTCCGTGCTCCGGATCAGCCGAGGATCAGCGGTTGTTGAGGGTGGCGGACCAGTAGGCACCGGCCTTGGTGTGGGAGGCGCGGATGGTCGCGTCCTTGACGACCTTCTTGCCGAACGACTTCACCTGCGGGGTGGCGCGGAAGGTGGCCTTGGCGGTGACGAAGGCGCCCTTCGCGTGGACCTTGACGACCTTCGGGCTGGAGATGCCGATGGCGGCGTTGGTGTTGACGACCTTGGCGGCCGCGGACGCCTTGACGACCTTCTTGGCCTTGCCCTTCGTGGCGAGCTGGTACTTGACCGTGATCTGCTCGCTGGTGACCGGGATGCCGAAGATCTTCTCGGTCAGGCGGTACGAGATGGCCTTGGGGGCCTTGCCCGGGCCACTGACGACCTTCGTCGAACGCGTGATGGTGACGGCCTTGTTCACGCTGACCGAGGAGGAGCGCTTGCCCGTCTTGACGCTGCCCTTGGTGGAGCCCGCGAGCGCCACGTACGCCTCGCGGTTCTGCAGCTGCTTCACGAACGTGGCCTGCTTGCCCTTCGGCAGCGCGCGGAACGCCACCAGGGTCTTCTTCGCCGCGGGGGTGCGCTGCTTCACCAGGTACGACTTGTAGCTCTTGACCGTGAGCTTGCTCGGCTTGGCGGCGGCGTCCGCGGCGGCGTGGCTGTCGGCGAAGGCGGCACCGGCGGGCGCGGCGACAGCGAGGGCGGCGAGAGTGGCCACCGTGGCGGTGCGAATGTTGCGGATGCGCATTTCGTCTCCTCGGTTCCGTGTTTCAGTGACGAGTTGAACGTAGAGACGCAGAACGAGCCACGGTATTGGATCTTCGGGCAGTGGCCCACGAGGCACTGCCCAAAAGGGCAACTGGCCGGATGGGAAGGTGTTGTCAGTGCCGTCGGATACGTTGATCCATGTCTGCCGCCGCTCCGCCCAGCGGTGCCGGCGCAGGCGCCCGTCGTGACTCTCACGGACGGGTTTGCGGTTTGCAGAACATGGGGGACATGTGCTCAATGCCCGTTTGCAGAAGTCGGCCGATCCTTGCCCGTACCGGACTCCCGGCAGCGATCCGATCGCTGAGACCGTCCATCTCGACCGGCTCACCGACCGCGAGCGCCAGGTGCTGCTGTTGCTGGGGACAGGGATGAGCAACCGCCAGCTGTCCAGAGCGCTGGGGATCTCGGAGCGCACGGTGAAGGCGCACACCGCACGCGTCCTGGACAAGCTGGAGCTGCCGTCGCGGCTGTCGGCCGCGGTGGTCTCCGTACTGCTGCATGAGGCGCTGTGCGAGGACGAGGGGTGTGCGCGGGCGCAGGAGGAGCCGGAGGACGTGCTCAGTTCCGTGGCCTGATACCCACCGCCGATGTGAGCGTTGGTTGCATCCTGGTCGCACGGGGACGTCTCGCTGTGCCGTGCAGGCGTACGACTGAAGCCCGCGTACCGCTAGCGGTTCAGGATCGAGCCGAAGTCCGAGCCCGAGCCGAGGAACATGCCCGCCGCGATCAGGATCATCGTCGCGGGGAGCATGAAGACCAGTGTGACCATCGTCGCCTTGGGGATGGTCTTGGCGGCGCGGCGGCGGGAGTTCTGGGCGTCGGTGCGGCGCATGTCCGTGGCGAGCTGGATCAGGGTCTCCGCGATCGGGGAGCCCAGCTCCTCGCCCTGCTGGAGGGCGGAGACGAACTGCGAGACCTGCTCGGAGGCGTTGCGGCGGCGCAGTTCGTCGAACGCCTGGCGGCGGCTGACGCCCATGTCCATCTGGCGCAGGGTGATGCGGAGTTCGTCGGCCCACGGCCCCTCGTACTTCTCCGCGACGCGGTCCAGGGCCTGCCGGAAGCCGAGGCCCGCGGAGACCACGACGGCGAGGACGTCGAGGAAGTCGGGGAGCGTGCGGTCGATGACCTCGCGGCGCTCGCGGATCGCCTGCCAGATCAGGGCGTCCGCGGCGAGCAGCCCGAAGGCGAAGGTCAGCACGGCGAAGAGCAGTTGGCCGTTGGTGAGGAAGACGAGGCCGAGGACGACGCCGAAGACGCCGTAGACCGCGCGGCGGGCGGCGTAGCGGTCGATCGTCAGGCCGCCGGGGTTGCCCGCCTGGTCGATCTTGCGGCGCTTGGCGTCGACCCGCTTGGGGCCCATCAGGCGGAGGATGAGCGGCGCGAAGCGCATGCCCAGGCGGTCCACGGCCGAGGAGGGTGCGGAGACGCGGGTCGCGCCGACCTCCAGGGCGACCGCGAGGTCGGAGGGGAGTTTGGCGTCCGCGCGGTACATGCGCACGCCCTGGAAGATGCCCGCGACGGCCAGGGCCATCAGGGCGGCGAGTCCTAGAGCCAGCATTTCGGTACCCGACTCCCTTCTCAGACTTCGATCTTGCCGAGGCGGCGGATCACGAAGAAGCCCACCGCGTACAGGCCGAGGGAGATCAGGATCAGGAGCTGGCCGACCGGGGAGCCGGTGACGCGGGCCAGGGCGCCCTCGTTCGACGAGTTGATCAGGAGGAGCGAACCGAGGCCGAGGAGCGGGACGGTGAAGGCCGTCGCGTTGACCTCCGAGAGCATGGTGCGGACCTCGCGGCGGGTCTCCTTGCGGTCCTCCAGGGTCTGCGTGAGGTTGCGCAGGGAGTTGACGACGGAGCCGCCCGCCTTGTTGGCGAGGACGAGGGTCGTCACGAGGACGATCAGCTCGCGGGACGGGAGGCGCTCGGCGAGCTCGCCGAGGGTGTCGTCCACGGACCGGCCCATCGTCAACTGGTGGGCCACATGGGAGAGTTCCTCGCCCGCCGGGGCTTCGAGCTCCTCCGCCGCCATCGCCAGGGACGTGCGCAGGGCGAGACCCGCCGCTGTCGCGTTGGCCAGGATGCGGGCCACGTCGGGGAGTTGCGCGATGAACGCCTCGATGCGCTTCTGGCGCTGCCAGTTGAGGAAGACGACCGCGCTCCACACCGCGACGACGCCCGCGATCGGCCCGAAGAAGGGCGCCAGGGTGGCGGCCGCTATCAGCCAGAGCGCGACGACCACCGACACCACGTACACGAAGAACTCGCCCGCCGTGAGGTCGAGTCCGGTCGCGGACAGACGCAGGTGGATGGCGCGGCCGAGCCGGGTGCGGCGCAGCCGCCGGTCGACGCCCGCGAACCGGCGCCCCCGGGAGGCCCCGGCCCCCGCGCCGAGGTCCGCCGTCAACCGGTCCTCCAACGCCTGGCGTTGGGCACGCCCGGACGCGTACGTCTGGACTCCGGCGACGGCGAGGGTGCCCGTCAGGACCGTGGCGCCGAGGGCCAGGAGGGTCGGGTCGTTCATCCGATGGCTTCCCTTGTGTTCAGTACGTCGATGGCCTCCGCGACGCCGAAGGCGGGCGGCACCGGTTCGTTCGCCACGTACAGGCGCTCGGCGACGGCGCGCGGCAGGGGCAGGTGCTCGTAGTAGCCGTGCACGGCGCGGGCGGAGCTGTCGGGGCCCAGCGGGCGCGGCACGAAGCGGGTGACGGGCGCGATACGGAACTGCTGGCGGCCCTGCGAGACGAGCAGCACGATCTCGGCGATCTTGCGGGAGCCGTCGGCGTGCCGGGTGAGCTGCACGACGACGTCGACGGCCGAGTTGATCTGGTCCTTCAGCGCCTCGAAGGGGATCTGGACCTCGGACATCGAGCCGAGGGTCTGCAGGCGCATCAGGGCGTCCTCGGCGGTGTTGGCGTGGACGGTGGCGAGGGAGCCGTCGTGGCCGGTCGACATGGCCTGGAGCATGTCGAGGGTCTCGCCGCCGCGGACCTCGCCGACGATGATGCGGTCGGGGCGCATGCGGAGGCTGTTGCGGACCAGGTCGCGGATGGTGATCTGGCCCTTGCCCTCGACGTTCGGGGGACGGGACTCCAGGCGGATCACGTGGTCCTGCTGGAGCTGGAGTTCGGCGGAGTCCTCGATGGTGATGATGCGCTCGTGGGCGGGGAGCAGCCCGGACAGGGCGTTGAGCAGCGTCGTCTTCCCGGAGCCGGTGCCGCCGCTGACGATGATGTTGAAGCGGGCGCGGACGAACGCCGAGAGCAGCATCACCATGTGCTCGTCGAGCGAGCCGAGTCCGATCAGCTCCTGGAGCGTGTAGGCGCGCGGGAAGCGGCGGATGGTGAGGGTGGCGCCGGTCAGGGCGAGCGGCGGGATGATCACGTTGACGCGCTCGCCGGTGGGGAGGCGGGCGTCGACCATGGGATTCGACTCGTCGACACGGCGGTTGACCGTCGACACGATGCGCTCGATCGTCTGCATGAGCTGGTCGTTCGAGGCGAAGCGGATCGGCAGTTGCTCGACCCTTCCGGCCCGCTCGACGAAGATCGCGTCGGGGCCGTTCACCATGATCTCGGTGATGGAGGCGTCCGCGAGGAGCGGTTCGAGGACGCCGAGGCCGAGGGCCTCGTCGACGACGCGGCGGATGAGGTGGGCGCGCTCGGCGGAGGAGAGGACCGGGCCCTCGCGGCTGATGATGTGGCCGAGGACGCGCTCCAGCCGGGCGCGGCGGTCCGCCGCCGCGAGCGAGGACATCTCCGCGAGGTCGATCTCCTCGAGGAGCTTGGCGCGGTAGACGGCCACGAGGCCGTCGTCGCGGCTGGGGGCTACGGGGCCCGTCGATGGAGTGGTGACGCGGGATCGCAGGCTCATTCTTCGGCTCAACCCCCTTGCTCGGTGTCGTCGTTGGGCATCGTGGCCTTGCGGGTGACCGACCAGTCGCTGTCCACGAAGGGCAGGAGGGTGGGGACGTGGACCTTGACGGTGGCGGTGGTCGTGTCTCCGTTGTCACTGGTGGTGATCTCGGCGGTCAGGCCGCCGTCCATGGCGGCGTAGCCCGCGGCGGTGCCGTCGTCGCCCTGGCCGGCGGTGCGGGCCGCCGCGCGGGCTGCTGAGCCTGCCTGGTTGGCCGAGTAGCCGACGAGGCCGAGTTGGATGGCTGCGAGTCCGACGAGGAGGAGGATGGGGAGGAAGCCGGCGAACTCGAGCATGGAGACGCCGTCGTCGCGCCAACGGCGGCTGTGCCCCAGGCCCGCCCCTTCCCGAAACTGTGGGCTGCGCCCCTGGACCCCGTTCTGGGGCCGCCTGCTCATGGGGCTTCGCCCCTTGCCCCCTGTCGGCGCTGCGCGCCTCGTCCTCAAACGCCGGACGGGCTGGAGTGCCCCGGCGCTCATTCGTCGCTCTCCTTCGCCGCGCCCGCCTCCGCCTTCACCCTCCACCCCGCGTCGAACCCGGGGAAGAACAGCGGAACCTTCACATCCACCCGCGCCTTGACCACCGCGCCCTCCTCCGTGCAGGAGACCGCCGCGCCCTTCCACGCGCCGGGCAGGTGCTTCTGGGCGGCCGCCGCGCAGGAGTTGCCCACCGTGGCCGCGCGGGCCGCCTCGTCCGCCGCGTTGCCCGCGAGCGAGTACGTGTAGCCGTACAGGGCGCACTGCCAGAGGATCGTGAGGACGACCAGGAGCAGCGGGAACATGCCCGCGAACTCGAGGGTGACCGCGCCGCGGTCGTCGCCGGCCCCGCGCTCCAGGGCGGCGGGGCGGCGGCGGAGAGCGAGGGCGCGCTTGGTGCCCGGGGGGTTCGCGGGACCCGCGGGGCTCGCGCCCGACTGGTCGGGGCCGAGGCCCAGCTCCCCCGCCAGGGCCCACAGCGCCTGCTTCACGCTCGACTTGCCGTCGAGGTCCTGCATGCGGCCCGCGTCCACGGCGGCCTGAAGCTCCTTGAAGGCGGCCGGGACCGTGGACTTGGCGACCCTCGTGCCGGTGACCCGCTGCACCAAGGATGGCTGGATCTCGACGGCGCGCGCGTGGCGGTTGACGACCGTGATCGTCTCCTCGGCCTTGCGGATCTGGAGCCGGTCCCACATCCGCACCATGCGCTTGGCGGCGCGCACCGCGACCACGTCCGGGGTGAGCAGCAGCAGCGCCTGGTCGGCGGTCTCGATGGCGGCGGCGGTCGCGGACGTCACGTACGTACCGCAGTCGACGATCACCACCTCGTAGCGCCCGCGCAGCGCGCTGAGGGTCTGGCGGGCGACGCGGTCGGTGACCTCCTCGCCGCGCTCGCCGTCGGCCGGGGCCAGCAGCAGGCCGATGCCGGACTCGTGGGTGAAGACGGCGTCCTGGAGGACGCGCGGGGTGATGTCGCGGATGGTCGCGAGGTCGGCGACGGAGCGGCGGAACTGGACGTCCAGGTAGGAGGCGACGTCGCCGGACTGCAGGTCGAGGTCGAGGAGCGCGACGGAGTGGCCGGACGCGTGGGCGGCGAGGGCGAGTTGGACGGCGGTGAGGGTGGTGCCGACGCCGCCCTTCGCGCCGGTCACGGCGATGACGCGGCCGCCGACTCCGTGCCCGCCGGGGACGAGGTCGGTGCCCGCCGTCCCCAGGTGCCGCCGCATCCCGGCGGACCAGGCCGCGGCGGCCTGGACGCGCTCGGCGAGGGCGTCGTACGCGAGCGGGAACCCGACGATGCCGCGGGCACCGGAGTCCATGGCGGCCGTGAGCAGGGCGGGGCTGGTGTCGGCGGTGATGAGGACGACGCCGACGGCCGGGAAGCGGAGCACCAGGTCCCGGATGAGGTCGAGCGCGGGGACCGGCCCGATGCGCTCGTGCACGAGCACGACCTCGGGCAGCTCCTCGACGGACTCGGCGGCGAGGCCGGCGAGGGTGTCGATGAGGGTGGTGGAGTCGGCGACGGGCAGGGCGGGTTCGACGTCGGGGAGCTGCCCGATGAGGCTGGAGAGGGCGCGGCCGGCGTCGACGTCGGCGATGGCGGGGAGGATGCGGGTGGTCATGAACCGTCTCCTTCCAGTGCTGCGCTGGGCATGCCGCGCCTCCTACTTGTCCTCGTCGAGGGTGTACGTCCGGTCGCCGGGCGGGACGTTCGTCGACCCGCCCCCGCCGACGAGGGCGAGCCGCACGTGGGTGGCGAACGACTCCGCGTACGCGACGCGCTGCGCATCGGCGGTGTCCAGCGCGAAGGTGATCGGCACCCCGTCGGTCTGCTTGCGGCGGGTGCGGTCGTCCTGCTCCGGGTCGAACGGGGTGAGCTTGCCGACATCGATGACCCGGGCGTTCGCGACAATGACCTTGGACTGGTCCTTGGTCTTGTCGTTCTCGGCCTTGAACGTGGCGTAGATGTTGACCTTCGAGCCCGGCGTGACCTTGCCCGCGACACCGGTGGACGCATCGATCATGATCGCGATCTCCTGCTGCCCGGCGGCGAGTTCGGGCCGCTTGACGATCATGTCGGTCTGCAGCAGGGAACCTTTGCGCAGCTGGGTGACAGCGATCTTTCCGCGGATCTGCCGCAGGTCTGTGACTGCCGTGCCGGAGCGCCACCGCTCCGGCATCTCCGTCTTCTCGAACTGGTCGGCCGTGAGCTCCTTGTAGGGCGCGATGTCTTCCTTGAGCCGGTACGCCGCCACCTCCGGCCCCACCTTCGAGTTCACGTCGCGGATCACCGAGAGGACGCCCGCGAACGCGCCGAACGCGGTCAGGACCGACAGGACCAGCAGGATGACGCCGCGGCGCTGGCGTGAGTTCATGGGCCGTACTACCTCGATCGGGGACGCGGGCTGGGGACATGTGCTGGGGACGTGTGGTGGCGGTTACGGTCGGTGAAGGGGGTGAGGCGTGCTTCGGGCTCGCGTATGCGAGGAGTGAGGGGTGTTACGTCACGCCGCGGGGCAGGGCGTCCCGAGAGGCGGGCAGGACGGAGGCAGGGCCGGAGGCGGTGACGGGAGAAGCGGTGGGGCGCTCGCCCGGCGGGGGCAGCGGCGCGGCGCAGAACGCGCAGCGGTCACCGATGAGTTCGAGGCCGCACCAGTGGCACTCCTCTCTCCGAACCGACGACACCAGCTGATAGAGCACAGAAATATCCGGAATCGCGGCCGCGAACTCGACGACCTTGCCGGTGGCCCACCACCGCGACGACTCGACGGGCAACCGGACATCACTGACACCCTGGACGTTCCACTTCGAGGCGAGGGTCACGGCGACCCAGTCCGGAGCGAGCTGCCCCTGCGCGTACAGCAGCCGGGTGGCGAACCCGGGCCCGGCGGGGCAGGCGTCCCCGCCCCCCTTCCCATTCACCCTCACCAGCTCGGGCCGGGGCGTGGCGAGCACGGCGAACTGGGCACCGGGCACCCACGACTTGGCGTGCGACTGCAGGCTTACGGGAACCCGGTCGAGCTTGGCGACGGAGCCGAGCAGGGCGCCCGCGTAGATGTAATGGGAGAGCAGCCGCCCGGCACAGGCGAGAACGCCGGGGCTGAAGTCACAAATGGACAACTGCCGCAATTGCAGGGCGAGTACGGCAAGCCCGAGCGGCGGCAGCTCGGGCCGGAGCAGGGCGATCCGGTCACTCTCGAGAACGGACCGGACGGCGTGCAAGCGCTGCACGACGGGCGCGGGCGCGGAGGCCGGACAGAGCACGATCACATATCCGTGGTGCTCGATGAGCGTGTGCATCTCGGTGATCGCCCGGTCCAGGGAGTAATCCTGGGCGTGTCCCCGCGGATCGCGCGCGGCGGCGACGGCGGACTGCAGGACGGCCGCGGACGGGGTGTGCCGGTCGGGCGACGGCAGCACGAGGTCGGGGCCGGTGACGGCTATCGCGGTCGGCATGCGGACACCCCCCGGTCGACGTGCGTTTCTGCTCGCACCATATCCAGCGGGCAGCCACCTCAACACCCAACTTCCCACTGTTCACTTCGAGGTCGGCCTGTTCCGGCGCTGCCAGAGGTCTTGACAAGTCAATTGGTCTGGACCAGATTGCTCGACCAAGCAAGCCCCATGCACCCAGCGGTGGCCACCGTGACGCACGCACAGCCGTGTACACGCACGACACGTAACTCCTCCTCCCCCACTCCCCCCACCACCCCCGGAGGCACCAGTGCACCGCGTACGGAGACGAACAGGCGCAGCCATAGCCGGCGGCCTCACCGCTCTTGCCCTCGCCCTCACCGGGCTCTTCACCACCGGTGCCCCCACCGCCGGGGCCGAGACCCGGGCCGTGCCGAAGCACGCCGTGACCGGGTACTGGCAGAACTTCAACAACGGTGCCACCGTGCAGAAGTTGAGCGACGTGCCGGGTGACTACGACATCGTCGCCGTCGCCTTCGCCGATGCCACCGGTACGCCGGGACAGCTCGCCTTCAACCTCGACTCGGCCGGGCTCGGCGGCTACACCGTCGACCAGTTCAAGGCCGACATCAAGGCCAAGCAGGCCGACGGGAAGTCCGTGATCCTGTCCGTCGGAGGGGAGAAGGGGGCCGTCAGCGTCAATGACTCCGCCTCCGCCTCCGCCTTCGCCGACTCCGCCTACAAGCTCATGCAGGAGTACGGGTTCGACGGCGTCGACATCGACCTGGAGAACGGGCTCAACTCGACATACATGTCGCAGGCCCTCAAATCCCTCGGCAGCAAAGCGGGTTCGGGCTTCGTTCTGACCATGGCCCCGCAGACCATCGACATGCAGTCCACCTCCGCCGAGTACTTCAAGACCGCCCTCGCCGTGAAGGACATCCTCACCGTCGTCAACATGCAGTACTACAACAGCGGTTCGATGCTGGGCTGCGACGGCAAGGTCTACAGCCAGGGGACGGTGGACTTCCTTACCGCTCTTGCCTGTATTCAGTTGGAAGGCGGACTCGATCCCTCACAAGTAGGCATCGGTACCCCCGCCTCCACCCGCGGCGCCGGGTCCGGATACGTCGAGCCGTCCGTCGTCAACGACGCTCTCGACTGTCTGGCCAAGGGGACCGGGTGCGGCTCCTTCAAGCCCTCCAAGACCTACCCGGGCATCCGCGGCGCCATGACCTGGTCCACCAACTGGGACGCGGCGAACGGTAACGCCTGGTCCAAGGCCGTCGGGCCGCACGTTCACGGGCTGCCGTAAGCCCGTAAGCCTCCCCCACACACCGAAAGACCGCAGCGCCGCCGCTCCCCCGGCGGCGCTGCCGTGTGTCCCGAAAGCGTGTCCCCGAAAGCCGATCCCGCCCCTAGAAGAAGCTCCCCCAGTCCACATCCCTGATCTGCTGCACACACAGCACCAGGAACAGCAGTCCCGCAGCCGCCAGCATCCCGTTGCTCAGCCAGCCGTTGCGCCACTGCTTCGGCGTGCGTGAGGTGTTGAGCAGCCAGAGGAGGGTCAGGGCCAGGAAGGGCATGAAGGCCGCGCCCAGGACGCCGTAGATGATGACCAGGCGGAACGGCTGGTTCTGGAAGAGCAGGATCATCGGGGGGAAGGTCAGCCAGAGCAGGTATGCGCGGAAGGGGAGGGACTTCTCGCGCTTGCCCGCGGCCACTTCCGCGACCATCTCGTCCGGAGTGCCGAGGGCCACGTCGCCGCCGTCGCCCTCCCGCTTGCCCTCGCGCTTGCCCTTGCGCTCACGCTGGATCCGCTCCACGAAGTCCGCGAACATCAGGCTCACCCCGTGCCACACGCCCATCAGCGCGCCGAACGACGTGGCGAAGAAGCCGATGAGGAACAGGTTCGCCGTGGTCCCGCCGAAGCGGTCCTCCAGGACGTCGCCGAGCTGGACGAGGCCCTTGTCGCCGGTGGTGAGCGCGATGTTGGCGGAGTGCAGGAGTTCGGCGCCGATGATGAGCATCGCCACCACGAAGACGCCCGTCGTGATGTACGCGACGCGGTTGTCCAGGCGCATCACCTTGAGCCAGGTGATGTCGGTCCAGCCCTTGGAGTTCACCCAGTACCCGTACGCGGCCATGGTGATCGTGCCGCCGACGCCGCCGATCAGCCCCAGGGTGTAGAGGAGGGAGTCGTCCGGGAGGGAGGGGACGAGGCCCGCGAGCGCGTCGCCGAGGTCGGGGGCGACCCTGATCGCTACGTACACGACGATCAGGAACTTCATGCCGATGACGACGGTCATGGCCTTCTCGAAGACCGCATATCGGTTGAACCAGACGAAGGCCAGGCCGAGTACGCCGCAGATGATGGCCCATGTCTTGATCCCCGGGCCGCTCGGCCAGAGTGCGACCAGGGGCAGGGCGCTCGACGACATCGCCGTGGCGCCGTATACGAAGCCCCAGATCACCACGTATATCGCGAAGTAGACCGTCGTCCACTGGCCCAGACTGCGCCAGCCCTCGAAGAGGGTGCGGCCGGTGGCCAGGTGCCAGCGGCCGGTCGCCTCCGCGAGGGAGATCTTGACGAGACAGCCGATGATCGCGGCCCACAGCAGCGTGTAGCCGAACTTGCTGCCCGCGATCAGCGTCGCGACCAGGTCACCCGCCCCGACGCCGGTCGCGGCCACGACGATGCCCGGCCCGACGTACTTCCAACTCGCCTTGCGGAGCCGCACGGTGCCGGCGCCGGTGCCGGTGCCGCCCTCGCCCGTAGAGCTCGCAGCTCCCGTAGCGCCCGTGTCCCCCGTACCGATGTCGCCACCCGTGGAATCAGCCATGCGATCAAGAAAGCGCACTGACCGCTGGTGCACAAGAGGTAGGAGCATGGCCGATCCCCCATCTTGACCGGTCCATGCCACCCCATCATCCTGAGCGCCACCGCACCACGCACGTCGCACGGAGCCACCCCCCGCTCCACCCCCACACTCCACACCCAACTCCGCACCACGGAGAGCTTGGAGAACTGATGCGACTCCGCATACGCGGCAGACGGCGCACCACCACCCTCGCCGCCCTCATCGCCCTGGCCCTGGCCGCCCCGGTCACCGCCACCGTCGCGACCGCCTCGCCCCCGGACCGCACCGCGACACCGGCGTCCGGCGCCGATGCCGACACCGACGCCGACACTGCCAGTACGCAGACCCGGCAGTACGAGATCGCGGGGCCCTCGACTCCCGCCGCCCGCACGGTGATCGCCTCCACCGGCGTCTCCATCGACGAGTCCGACGCGCACTCCGTCGTCGTCTCGGCCAGCGCGGCCCAGGCCAGGAAGCTGCGCTCGCTCGGGTACCGGCTCACGGCGCTGCCCGCGCCCCCGGCCCGCACCGACGGCAAGCAGGTCGGGGCCAAGGACTTCCCGCCCGCCGACTCCAAGTACCACAACTACGCGGAGGCGACGGCCGAGATCAACCAGCGCATCCAGCAGTACCCGAACCTGATGTCCAAGCGCGTCATCGGCAAGTCGTACGAGGGCCGGGACATCATCGCGATCAAGATCAGCGACAACGTGGCCACCGACGAGAACGAGCCCGAGGTCCTCTTCACCCACCACCAGCACGCCCGTGAGCACCTGACGGTGGAGATGGCGCTGTATCTGATGCGCGAGCTCGGCGCGGGCTACTCGACCGACGCCCGGGTCAAGAAGATGCTCGACGAGCGCGAGATCTGGATCGTCCCGGACGTGAACCCGGACGGCGGCGAGTACGACATCGCGACCGGCCGCTACCGCAGCTGGCGGCTGAACCGGCAGCCCAACTCGGGCGGCGCCACCGGCACCGACCTGAACCGCAACTGGAACTACAAGTGGGGCTGCTGCGGCGGCAGTTCCGGCACCCCCGGGTCCGAGACCTACCGCGGCAAGGCGGGCGAGTCCGCCCCCGAGGTCAAGGTCGTCGCGGACTTCGTGCGCAGCCGGGTCGTCGGCGGCAAGCAGCAGATCAAGGCGGGCATCGACTTCCACACCTACAGCGAGCTCGTCCTGTGGCCCTACGGCTACACCTACAACGACACGGCCCCCGGCCTCACCCAGGACGACCGCGACGCGCACGCGGCGGTCGGAAAGAAGATGGCCGCGAGCAACGGCTACACGCCCGAGCAGTCCAGTGACCTGTACATCACGGACGGCACGATCGACGACTGGCTCTGGGGCAACCAGAAGATCTTCAGCTACACCTTCGAGATGTACCCGACGTCCTCGGGCGCCGGCGGCTTCTACCCGCCCGACGAGGTCATCGAGCGGGAGACCAGCCGGAACCGGGACGCGGTGCTCCAGCTCCTGGAGAACGCGGACTGCATGTACCGCTCGATCGGCAAGGAGCAGCAGTACTGCAAGAGTTGATGCCCACGCGGACACCCCCGGCCCTGTGACCGGGGGTGTCCTCTTTCAGACCGGCCGCACCGCGAATTTCAGACCGGCTGCACCGCGAACAGCTCCAAGTGCCCGCACATCCGGCACCGGTGCGCGTCTATCTGCCAGCGGTGCCGGCCCATCCGCTTCGCGCCGCCGAATATCCCGCGCTCCAGGGCGCCCTGGACCCAGCGCGCGTATCCGGTGGCGTTCTGTCCGGAGTCCTCCACGAAGCCCGGTTCGAGCTCCGCGGCGCCACAGTGCGTGCACTTCATCTCAGCCATCGCAGGAGTGTAACGAGCCACCGCCGTACGGAAAGTGGCTAGACGAACAGGCTGACCACGGCCGCGACCGCGAACCCGGCCACCGACAGCACCGACTCCAGCACCGTCCACGACTTCAGCGTGTCCCGCTCGGAGATGCCGAAGTACTTGGCGACCATCCAGAAGCCGCCGTCGTTGACGTGCGAGGCGAAGATCGAGCCCGCGGAGATCGCCATGATGACGAGGGCCACGAACGCCTGGGAGTAGTCGCCCTCGGCGAGGAGCGGGGCGACGATGCCCGCCGTCGTGACGATCGCGACCGTCGCGGAGCCCTGGGCGACGCGCAGGATCAGGGAGAGCAGGTAGGCCAGGACGATGACCGGCAGGCCCACGTCGTGGAAGGTGTCGGAGAGGGCCTTGGCCACGCCGCTCGCCTTCAGGACGGCGCCGAAGATGCCGCCCGCGCCGACCACCAGGAGGATGTTGCCGACCGGCTTGAGCGATGAAGTGGACACCGTTTCAAGGGACTTGCGGGACCAGCCGCGGCGGATGCCCAGCAAGTAGTAGGCCATGAGGAGGGCGATCGTCAGGGCCACGAAGGGGCTGCCGAAGAACTCGATGACCGAGCGGCCGGTCGACGGGTCGAAGGCGATCGAGGAGAACGTGGCCAGGAGGATGAGGACCAGGGGCGTGCCGATGATCGCGAAGACCGTGCCGAGGGGGACCGGCTTCTCCGTCGGCTCGACGCCCGCGGCCCGCTGTTCCGCCACGACCGCCGCCTTCGCCTCGTCCGCGGCCTCGACCATGTCCTGCGGGACGGGCACGAAGATGCGCTTGCCGATCCACGCGGAGAACACCCAGGCGGCGAGCACCGCGGGGATGCCGCAGACGATGCCCATGAGGATGACCCAGCCGAGGTCGACCTTGAGGAGGCCCGCCGCGGCCACCGGTCCGGGGTGCGGGGGCAGGAACGCGTGGGTCATGGACAGACCCGCGAGCAGCGGGAGGCAGTACAGGAGGATCGACTTGCCGCTGCGCTTGGCGGCCGCGTAGACGATCGGCGCGAGGACGAAGATGCCGACGTCGAAGAAGACGGGGATACCGAAGATCAGACCCGTCATGCCCATCGCGAGCGGGGCGCGCTTCTCGCCGAAGAGCCCGAGCAGGCGGGAGGCCAGCACCTCGGCGCCGCCGGAGACTTCGAGGATCGCGCCGAGCATCGTGCCGAGGCCGATGATGATCGCCACATGGCCGAGGATGCCGCCCATCCCGGACTCGATGACCGAGGTGACGTCGGACTTCTGGACCGTGCCGAAGAGCTCGGTGACGGAGAGACCGGCCGAGAGGCCGACGACTATGGAGACCGCGAGCAGCGCCACGAAGGGCTGCAGCCTGACCTTGATGATCAGGAAGAGCAGCAGGAGGATGCCGAGCGCGGCGACGGCCAGGAGACCTGCCGTGCCGTCGATGAGCGTGAGGATTCCGCCGGTGTGGACTGGCTCTGGTGGGGCGGGCGCGGCGGCGAGCGGGAGCAGCGGGGACATGTGGGACCTCGTAAGTGCATGGGGCTTTCGGGGCAGGGGGGATCGCGGCACGGCGCCAAAGGGGGTACCTCCCTGCTCGAGCGAAGCCGAGAGCTTGGGGGAGGGCGAGGCACCGTGCCGTGACGACGAACGGCTGGCTGGGGGTGGATGGTTGAGGACGCGTCAGCTGAGTGATCAGCTCAGGACGGCGAGCGCGTCGATCTCGATGAGCAGGCCCGCCGGGAGGCCGACGTAGACCGTCGTACGGGCGGAGGCGGGGGCCTTCAGGCCCTGCTCCTCGAAGTAGGAGTTGTAGATCTCGTTCATCTCGGCGAAGTGGTCCACGTCCGTGAGGTAGACGCGCATCATCATCACGTCGTCCCAGGTCGCACCGCCCTCTTCGAGGATCGCCTTGACGTTGGCGAAGGTCTGCAGGGTCTGCTCGCGCAGCGTCGGACCGGCGGGCGTGGGGGCCTTGCCCTCCTCGGCCGGGAGGAAGCCGACCTGTCCGGCGACCTGAAGGATGTTGCCCTTCTTCACGCCGTGGGAGAACTTCGCGGGCGGGGTGGTGTGGGTGGCGGGGGTGAGGGCGGTCTTCTCGCTCATGAGTGTTCTTCCTTCAGGGGTGACTTGCCGGAGTACTCCCGGCTGATGGCTTCCGCCGTGCGGCGCACCAGCGGGAGGAGGGTGAGGAGTTCCTCGGCCGTGACGACGACGTTCGGCGCGGACACCGACATGGCGGCGACGACGCGGCCGTCCGCACCGCGGATGGGGGCCCCGATGCAGTTGATGGACTCCTCGTGGCCACCGAGGTCGGTGGCCCAGCCCTGTTCGCGCACCTTGTCCAACTCCCGCAGAAAGGCAGCGGCGTTGGGTGTCGAACGGGACGTGTAGGTGGGGTAGTCGAGCTTCTCCGCGATGGCGCGGCGCTCGGCCTCGGGAAAGTCGGCGAGCAGCAGCTTCGCGACGGCGGCGACCGTGATGGCGACCGGCTTGCCGATGCGCGAGTACATCCGCACCGGGTAGCGGCTCTCCACCTTGTCGATGTAGAGGACCTCCTGCTCCTCGTAGACCGCGAGGTGGACCGTGTGGCCGCACTTCTCGTTCAGGGCGAGGAGGTGGGGGTGGGCGATCTCGCGCACGTCGAGGTTCTCGACGGCCTCCTGGGCGAGCGCGAACAGGCGCGCACCGAGGCGGTAGCGCTGGTCGGACTGGCGGAAGACCAGGCCGTGCTCGTGGAGGGTGCGCAGCAGGCGCAGGGCCGTGGACTTGTGCACGCCGAGCCGGTCGGCGACCTGGCCGAGGTCGGCGGGGCCCTCCGCGAGCAGCGGCAGGATGGACAGGGCGCGGTCGACGGTCTGACTCATGGCGTACGTACCTCCTGCGCGGCCTCGTGGTCGGCTGCCGTCCAGCCGGGGCCGAGGTGCAGTCTCTCCCAGGAGTCCGCGTCGAGGGCGGCGAGCCGGTCGGTGTGGTCGCGGGCGGGGGGCGTGGCGAGGTCGCCGGGGACGGTGAGGGCGGCGGCGGCCATCAGATGTCCGTGGCGCAGGCGCTGCGCGACGGGCAGGCCGCGCAGCGTCGCGGACAGGAATCCGGCGGCGAAGGCGTCCCCGGCGCCGACGGCGGCGACGACGTCGACGCGCG
Source organism: Streptomyces sp. NPDC059009 (assembly GCF_042740175.1). Taxonomy (NCBI): domain Bacteria; kingdom Bacillati; phylum Actinomycetota; class Actinomycetes; order Kitasatosporales; family Streptomycetaceae; genus Streptomyces; species Streptomyces sp. NPDC059009. The sequence continues at coordinate 36,125 of NZ_JBHYJB010000043.1, forward strand.
GCGCGGGCTCCTCGTACCGCGTGTCGTCGCCGTCGCCGTCTCCGTCGAAGGCGACGGCGCCCTCGGCTCCCCGCTTCACGACGAGGAGCCGCGGCTCGGGCAGGGCGGCGCGGACGGCGTCGGGCCCGCCGGTGACGCCCCAGGCGTCGGCGGCCTCGTCCTCGCCGACGAAGACGAGGTCGGCGCCGCGGGCCAGGTCGAGGAGGACCCTCTCGCCGCCGTCGGGCCACAGGCCCGGCCGGTGGTTCACGTCGAAGGAGAGGAGGGAGTCGCGTGCGGGGCGGGCGCACAGGTGGCGGACGAGGGCCAGGCAGTCCGCCGAGAGGGCGGGCGTGATGCCCGAGAGGTGGAGCGCGCGGCCCGACCAGAGCGCGGCGTCCGGGACCGACTCCGTGGACATCGCGGAGGCGGCGGATCCGGCGCGGTAGTAGGCGACCTCGTGTGCGTCGGTGGCGCGGTCCCCGGCGGTACGGAAGTAGATGCCGGTCGGCCGGTCCGGGTCCCGGCGCACGGCGGAGATGTCGACCCCGTACGCGGCGACGGCCTCGACGAGGTGGTCGCCGAAGCCGTCGGCGCCGACCCGGGAGACCCAGCGGGTGCGGTGTCCGGCGGCGGCCAGGACGCAGGCCACGTTGGACTCGGCGCCGCCGATGCCGCGCTCGAAGGAGGGCACGTCGGCGAGGCGGCCGGGACAGGAGGGCAGAAACGTGACCATGGACTCGCCTAGCGCGACGACGTCCACGTCGCCCAGTTCACCGTGTGCGGTCACGTCCGATTCCACTCCTCACCGGGCTTCCGGGTCCGTTGACCCGGCGTTGGCTCGGATGTTAGACAGCAGTAAGCGACATACGCAATGACCGTTGCACATTACGCAACGCACCTTTTCGAGGAGGCGCCGCATGGCCGCCGAGCACGCCGAGTCCGTCGATTCAGCAGCCGAAGCCGCGGGCACCGAGGCCGTCGAATCCGCAGCCGCCGAGGCCGTCGAATCCGCGGGCACCGAGGCCCTGTCCCGACTGTCCCGGGAGCGGATCGACCACCGCTTCAAGGCCCTCCCGCCGGACGCCGAGGGACTGACCGTCGGCGAGCTCGCCGCCCAGCGCCGCAACCTCTTCACGGGCGGCTTCACCACGCCCGTGCTCGCCCTCTCCGCCGAGCGCCTGGAGCACAACCTCGCGCTGATGGAGGAGTACGCGACCCGGCACGGCCTCGCCTTCGCCCCGCACGGCAAGACGTCGATGGCCCCCGAGCTCTTCGCCCGCCAGCTGGCGCACGGCGCGGTCGGCATCACGCTCGCGGTGCCCCACCAGGTGCGCGTGGCACGGTCGTTCGGCGTCCCCTTCGTCTTCCTCGCCAACGAACTCGTCGACGCGGCCGCCCTGCGCCGGCTCGCCGCCGAGCTCGACGCCGACCCCGGCTTCCGCTTCATCTGTTACGTGGACTCGGTGCGGGGCGTGGCCCTGATGGACGCCGCGCTGCGCGAGGCGGGCGCGCGCCGCCCCGTCGACGTCGTGGTCGAACTCGCCGCGGGCGACGGGGCCCGTACGGGCGTCCGCACGGAGGCGGAGTGCTTCGAGATCGCCGACGCCGTGGCGGCGGCGGACACGCTCCGCCTGGTGGGCGTCGCAGGTTACGAGGGCGAGGTCCCGGACGCGACCCCGGAGCGCGTGCACGCGTGGCTGCGCCGGCTCGTCGCCCTCCTGATGGAGTTCGACAAGGCGAACCGGTTCGCGGACCTGCGGGAGATCGTGGTCAGCGCGGGGGGCAGCGCCTGGTTCGACGCGGTGGCGGACGAGTTCGCGGAGATCCCCGAACTCTCGGCGCCCGTCCTGAAGTTGCTCCGCTCGGGCGCGTACGTGTCCCACGACGACGGCCACTACCGGCACCTGACGCCCTTCAACCGGGTGCCCCAAGAGGGCGCCCTGCAGCCGGCGTTGCGCCTCTGGGCCCAGGTCGTCTCGCGCCCGTCCCCGGAGCAGGCGTTCCTCAACGCGGGCAAGCGGGACGCGGCGTACGACCTGGACCTGCCGGAGGCGCAGGTCGTACGGCGGGACGGGGCGGAGCGCGCCGCGACGGGGGTGAGCGTGACGGGACTCTCCGACCAGCACGCCTGGCTGCGGACGACGCCGGAGGCGGACCTGGAGGTGGGCGACTGGGTCGGCCTCGGTCTCTCGCACCCGTGCACGGCGTTCGACAAGTGGAAGCTGATCCCCCTGGTCGAGTCGGACGGCACGGTCTCGGAGTACATCCGCACGTACTTCTGACCCTTGCGGTGGGGGGGGTGGGCACCCCTCTTGGTCCGTCTCCCCCTCCCGGGCGGGCCCCCTTCTCCGCCGCTCCGCGGCGGCCTCTCCCACCCACCCACCCGTTCACCGGCGACGCACGGGCAAGCCAGCCCTCGCCCGCTCACCCAACCCCCGCACACCTCCTGCCACGTCCCGCAGACGCCGACGGCGATCAGCCCCCGCCCAGGCCACCCGCACCCGACAACGGATCCGCACGGGTGGTGCGGGTGGGAATCCAATCCGGCCGCGGGCCGGATGCCCCCAACCGGCCCGCAGCAAGCGCAGAAACAAGCGCAGAAAGAGGCACCCCATGGACCCGGACCTGGTCATCCGAGACGCCCGCGTCATCGACGGCACCGGAGACGACTCCTACCGCGCCGACGTACTCGTCCACGAGGGCCGGATCACCCGGATCCACAGAGAAGGGGACCCGGGCCCCCGCCCCACGGCGGCCCGGACCCAGGACGCCCAGGGGCTCGCCCTCTCCCCCGGCTTCATCGACATGCACGCCCACAGCGACCTCGCCCTCCTCCGCGACCCGGACCACAGCGCGAAGGCCGCCCAGGGAGTGACCCTCGAAGTCCTCGGCCAGGACGGCGTCAGCTACGCCCCCACCGACGACCGCACCCTCTCCGAGGTCCGCAAGGCCATCACCGGCTGGAACGGCAACGGGGACGACATCGACTTCGACTGGCGCACCGTCGGGGGCTACCTGGACGCCCTCGACACCGCCCACGGCGGCCATGGCATCGCCGTCAACGCCGCCTACCTCATCCCCCAGGGCACCGTCCGCATGTACGCGATGGGCTGGGACGACCGTGAGGCGGCCCCCGAGGAGCTCGCCCGCATGAAGCAGCTCGTCGCCGAGGGCATGGAGCAGGGCGCCGTCGGGATGTCGTCCGGGCTCACGTACACCCCCGGCATGTACGCCAAGGACTCCGAACTCACCGAGCTCTGCCGGGTCGTCGCGGCCTACGACGGCTACTACTGCCCGCACCACCGCTCCTACGGCGCCGGCGCCCTGGAGGCGTACGAGGAGATGGTCGCCCTCACCCGCGAGGCCGGCTGCGCCCTGCACCTCGCCCACGCCACCATGAACTTCGGCGTGAACAAGGGGAAGGCCCCCGACCTGCTCGCCCTCCTCGACGAGGCACTCGCCGGCGGCGCCGACATCAGCCTGGACACCTACCCGTACACCCCGGGCTGCACAACTCTCGTGGCGATGCTGCCCAGTTGGGCGAGCGAGGGCGGCCCGGAGGCGATCCTGGACCGGCTCCGCGACGACGCGACCGCCGAGCGGATCCGCCACCACATGGAGGTCATCGGCGCCGACGGCTGCCACGGCGTGCCCATCGAGTGGGACACCATCGAGATCTCCGGCGTGAGCGACCCCGGGCTCGCCTCCTGCGTGGGCAAGACCCTCGCGCAGTCCGCCGCCATGCGCGGCGAGGAGCCCTGGGTCACCGCCCGCCGTCTGCTCATCAACGACCGGCTCGGCTCGACGATCCTCCAGCACGTCGGCCACGAGGAGAACGTCCGCGCCATCATGCGGCACCCGGTGCACACGGGCGGCAGCGACGGCATCCTCCAGGGCTTCAAGCCGCACCCGCGCGCGTACGGCACGTTCCCGCACTACCTCGGCCACTACGCGCGCGACCTGGGCGTCCTCTCCCTGGAGGAGACCGTCGCGCACCTCACCTCGCGCCCGGCCGCGCGCCTGCGCCTGCCGGACCGGGGCCTGGTCCGCGAGGGCTACCGGGCCGACCTGGTGCTCTTCGACCCGGAGACCGTCGCGGCGGGCTCCACCTTCGAGGCGCCGCGCACCCTGCCCACCGGCATCCCGCACGTCCTCGTCGACGGGAAGTTCGTCATCGAGGACGGGCGCAGGACGGACGTCCTGGCGGGCAGGTCGGTGCGCCGCACCCCCGGCGAGCAGCAGGTCAGGTGACCGTCACGGCTTGGGCAGCACGCAGCCGGGCCGCTTCAGGTCGATCACGCTCTTCGGGCCCACGCACGGCACGATGAGGTACGTCTCCTGGGCGTAGTTGATGCCCTTGCGCACCGTCACCTTGCCGTTCTCGTCCACCTCGCACGGGTTGTTGAGCGTGCAGCGCTCGCCGTCCTCGTTGCCCGTGTTGTTGACCGCCGTGACCTTGCCGGTCGTCCGGTCGATCACCGGGGAGCCGGAGGTGCCGCCGATGGTCTGGCAGGCGGAGGTGTAGCGGACCGAGTCCTTCCAGGTCCACTCGCCCTCCTTCATGCGGTAGACGAAGCCGTCGATGTCGCACGCGTACGTCTTCTTCCAGTAGCCGGAGACGACGGTGATGGGCCGCCCCTGCACCGGGTGCTTGCTCTCCAGCTCCAGGGCCTTGATCCCGTACTTCTTCTCGATCTGGCCGTAGGTGCTGGTGAGTTGGTAGAGCGAGATGTCGGTGTCCGTCATCGTCGCGTACGAGATCTTGCTCGCCTTGAGCGTGGCGACCTGGTTCGCGGCGCCGTTCAGGAGCTTGAAGGTGCGGGTCGAGGGCCGGTTGACGATGACCTCACCCGCGGTGGGGAAGCCGGTCTCCAGACAGTGCCCGTTCGACAGGACGAGCGCGGGATCGCCGGCCTGGGACTGCGGGGTGCGCACGACGGAGCCGGAGCAGTTGCTGAGCGCCACGGTCCCGGCGAAGTCGACGGCCTTGGGCTTGACGGGCTTGGCGTCGGCCGCGGCGGTGGGCGCGGCCATCCCCGTCCCGGCGAGGACAAGGGCGAAGACTCCGCCCGCGAACGCGTACTTCATGTTCTTCATCAAGTACCCCCCATACCTCGTGAGTTGGCATGCGCATTCTTGGGGGCGGGACACGGCGCGACAAGAGGGTGGGGGCACGCCCACGGCGCGCCCCCACCATTTTCAGACGTACGGCCTACGGACTATGACCGATGGCCCATGACCGATGGCCCATGACCTACGGCTTGGGCAGCGTGCAGCCCTCACGGCCGAGGTCGATCTTGTTGCCCGCCCCGATGCACGGCACGATGATGTACGTCTCCTGGGCGTAGTTGATGCCCTTGCGCACCGTCACCTTGCCGTTCTCGTCCACCTCGCACGGGTTGTTGTCCGTGCACTCCTGGCCGTCCTCGTTGCCCGTGTTGTTGACGGCCACGACCTTGCCGGTGGCGTCGTCGACGACCGGGGAGCCCGAGGTGCCGCCGATGGTCTGGCAGTCAGGGGTGTAGCGGACCGAGTCCTTCCAGGTCCACTGGCCCTCCTTGAGGTTGTAGACGAAGCCGTCGACGCTGCACTTGTACATCTTCTTCCAGTAGCCGGAGACGACGGTGATCGCCTTCCCCTGCTCCGGGTGCGCGGCGTTGAGCTCGAGGGCCTTGATGCCGTACTTGCTCTCGATGTCGGCGTAGGTGCTGGTGAGTTGGTACAGCGACACGTCGGTGTCGGTCATGGTGGCGTACGCGACCTTGCTCGCCTTGACCGTCCCGGCGTCGCCGCCGCTGGAGTCGAGCAGCGTGAAGGAGCGCGAGGAGGGCTGGTCGACGACGACCTCGCCGGGGCCGGGGAAGCCGGACTCCAGGCAGTGGCCGTTCGACATGACGAGCGCGGGGTCCTCGGGCTTGGAGTCGGGCACGCGGACGACGGAGCCGGAACAGTTGCTGAGCGCCACGGTCCCGGCGAAGTCGACGGCCTTGGCCTTGGGCTTCTTCTGCTGGGGCTTCTGCTGCTGCTTCTGCTGGGCCGTGTGCTGCTTCGCGGGCGCCGGTGCGTCGCTCTGACCGGCGGCGGTCGCGGGGGCCGCCATCGCTCCTCCTATGAGGAGGACGGCAAAGGCGGCACCGGCGAGAGGCTTCTTCATGTGGGGGGTCCCCTCTGATGGCTATGTGGCCGAAGTTTCTTCGGTTTTGTCATGCGCATTCTTGGGGCAGTGTGGTGTGAGGGCAAGAGGCCCTGAAATCTCGACAGTTGAGACGGCCGTCGTCACTGTGGCGCTCCCCCCTTCAACTGCACGGTCCCCGAAGTGGCCGAGAACACGAGACGGCCCGCGTTACCCGGCCGTAAGCTCGCTGACATGCAGGTCATCCAGTCAACGAAGCTCGCCAACGTCTGCTACGAGATCCGGGGCCCCGTACTCGAAGAGGCCATGCGGCTCGAGGCGGCCGGCCATCGCATCCTGAAGCTGAACACCGGCAACCCCGCCGCCTTCGGCTTCGAGTGCCCGCCGGAGATCCTGGAGGACATCCTCCGCAACGTCGGCAGCGCGCACGGCTACGGCGACGCGAAGGGCCTGCTCGCCGCCCGGCGCGCCGTCGTCATGAACTACCAGACGCAGGGCGTGGAGACCGACGTCGAGCACGTCTACATCGGCAACGGCGTCTCCGAGCTGATCGTGATGGCGATGCAGGGCCTCCTCGACGACGGCGATGAGGTCCTCGTCCCGGCGCCCGACTACCCCCTGTGGACGGCCGCCGTCTCCCTCTCCGGCGGCACCGCCGTGCACTACCGCTGCGACGAGCAGTCCGACTGGATGCCCGACCTGATCGACGTGGAGCGGAAGGTCACCGACCGCACCAAGGCGATCGTGATCATCAACCCGAACAACCCGACGGGCGCCGTCTACAGCGACGAGATGCTGCGCGGCCTCACCGACATCGCCCGCCGCCACAACCTGCTGGTCTGCTCGGACGAGATCTACGACAAGATCCTCTACGACGGCGCGACGCACACCCCGACGGCGGCGATCGCCCCCGACCTGCTCACCCTCACCTTCAACGGCATGTCGAAGGCGTACCGGGTCGCGGGCTACCGGGTGGGCTGGCTGGCCATCTCGGGCCCGAAGGCGCACGCGTCCTCGTACATCGAGGGGCTCACCATCCTGGCCAATATGCGCCTGTGCGCGAACATGCCGGGCCAGCACGGGGTGGTCGCCGCCCTGAGCGGCCGCCAGACCATCAACGAGCTGGTCCTGCCGGGCGGCCGCCTGCTCGAACAGCGCGACACGGCGTACGAGCTGCTGACCCGGATACCGGGCGTGACCTGCGTGAAGCCGAAGGGGGCGATGTACCTCTTCCCCCGGCTCGACCCGAAGGTCTTCAAGATCAAGGATGACCGCCAGATGGTCCTTGACCTGCTCAGGGCCGAAAAGATCATGGTGGTGAACGGCACGGGGTTCAACTGGCCGGAGCCGGATCACTTCCGCGTGGTGACGCTCCCGTCGGCGCGGGACCTCACGGATGCGGTGACGCGGATCGGCAAGTTCCTCGACGGCTACGGCCAGCCATAACGCCCTGCGTACGCGACCATCTCCGGACCGGACTCAACTTTAGACAGAATCTAAGCTAGGATGTCTCCACGACAGCTTGGAGGCCATCCCATGTACGAGCCGATCCGCACCAAGTCGGTCCACTCGATGGCCGACACGTCCGCGAACTTCCCGCACCGCTCCCGCGAGGAGGAGCTGGACATCCAGCTCGCCGGACACCTCGCCGCGCTGCTCGCCGTCACCGACGAGCTCCGCGCCCTGGCACCCGAGGCCGAACTGGACGCCGCCGCGGAGGAGTTGGCGTCCCAGGTGGCCCGCCTGCGCGGGGGCCTGCCGCCGGTCCGCTCCGCCGTGGTGACCGCGATCCACGAACCGCACCTCACATCCCTGCACCAGCGCGCCCACGCCCTCGCGGGCCGCGCCCTGGTCGTGGCCGCGTCCCGCGCCGACACGAGGGCGGCGATCCTGGCTGCCCAGCGCATGGAGTCCCACGCCGCCGCGAGCCACCTGGTGGGCGCCCCCTAAGACGGCCTCGGGCCGCGCGTACCCGCAGTCACGCGGCCCGGGTGCCCTACGTGACGAGGGCCCCGCACGCTTCTGTGCGGGGCCCTCGTCACGTACAAGAAGGCGCCACGTCGCCTACGAGAGGGACTAACCGGTGACCTTCACCGTCGCCTTCGCCGACGAACCCGCGTGCAGCGCGTCGCCCTCGTAGCTCACCTCGTACACCGTCCTGCCCCGCTTGCCCGGCAGGTCCCTGAGCTTGAACGTGCCGTCGGCCGCGACCTGCGCCGCCGTCAGCTCGCCCGTCGTGCCGGAGCGGTCCGTGCGGGTCACCTTCAGGGCGATCCCGGACGGCAGCGCGCGGCCCTGGCCGGTCAGCCTGCCGGTGATCTCGACGCCGCCCTTGCGGGTCGCCTCGGCGGGTGCCGTCAGCTCGATCGCCGTCGGGGCCTTCGCCACGTCCACGGTGAGCGTGACGTCCTCGGCCGGGCGGTGCGTGACATCGCCGAGGAACCGCAGCGTGTACGTGGCCGCGCCGACGCGGTCCGGCACGTCGAGGACGGTGAAGCTGCCGTCGGCCGCGACCTTGGCGGCCGCCACCTCCTGCGTGCCGTCGGCGTCCTTGCGCACCACGGCGACCTTCACCGGCTCCGCGGGCGCGGGCCCGGACAGCTCCAACGTGCCCCGGATACCGAGGGGTTCACCGACGACGGGCTGCGACGGCGAGGTGCTCAGGGCGCCCGTGAAGCGGGAGTCGTACTGCGCGGCGGGCGGCTTGATGACGTGCAGCCAGTAGCCGCCGCTGCCCGCGGTCACCGCGAAGAGCCGCGAGCCGTCCTCGGCCCAGCCGAGCCCCTGCGGCACCACCCGCGCACCGTCGAGCTCGCTCTCGAAGGCGAACTCCAGCGGCGTCGTGCCGTCCGCCGGGTCGGCCGGCTGGATCAGCAGATCGGGCGTGCTGCCGGAGGCGGCGGCGCCCCGCGCCACGTACTTCCCGTCGCCGCTGAACGCCACCGCCGAGGACTTCGCGCCCTCGGGCAGGGGCTGGTAGCCGGCCGGGGCGTCCGACAGGTCGGCGGCGTCGAGCAGCCGCGTCCCGTACGCCGCGTCGGCCAGGGCGATCCGCTTGCCGTCGGCGCTCTGGGCGATGTCCTTCAGGTCGAGCGCCCCCTTGCCCTCGGCGTCCGCGAACCGCCGCTGGGGGCCCCGCACGAGGGTCCCGCCGCTCGCGTCGAACGTGGTGAGGAACGGGTTCGCCGTGTCCCCCGCGCCCGACTGCCCCATCACGAGCCGGTCCGGCGCCTCGGACCCCGCCGCCAGCTTCAGCCGCCCCTGGGCGCTCCAGCCGGTCCCGACCGGGTAGGGGTCGCCGACCTGGTTGAGCGACGTGCTGTTGTCGGCCCGGTCGCAGTACGGCTCGTAGTACGGCGTCTCCGTGAACCACGTCTTGCCGCCCGCCACCGCCAGCTCACGGCCGCACGTGACGTCGTACGACGTGAACGCGGCGCCGCTCCTGGCCTGCGTCGCCGTGTCGAAGCTCAGGATCCGGTCGGACTGCGACACCTGCAGCGTCGCGCCGTCCGCGCTGAGCGCCATCCCGGAGACCGCCTTGTCGGTGGGGAGCGAACCCGCCTTCTGGCCCTGGAAGTTGTAGACCAGGACCTGGCTCGAACCGCTGCTCTTGCCGCCGTCGGTGAGGTAGACGCGCTCGTGCGCGGAGTCCACCACCATCGCCCCGAACGACCCGACGGGCAGCTTCGCCACCTCGTCCGACGCGGTGGCCGCGTACGCGGCGGGCGTCCCGACGGCGGCCAGACCGGCCGACCCCAGGACCACCGCGAGCGCGGCGCCCGTCACCCGTCTCAACCGCTGAGAGTTCTTCAACTCGGCCCCCCACAGGCTCAGTTGGAGGCACGCATCGAACAGCGGCCCCCCGTGTGGGGTCATTGAAACATGTGAGCGTGTTGTGAAGGCAAGGTGTTCGGGATGTGTCCGAACGTGTCGTGGGCCCCGCACAGAACAGTGCGGGGCCCACGACACGTACGCGGAAGGGGCTAGCCCAGTCGCTTCACCAGCGCCCGGTACTCGTCCCACAGCTCCTTCGGCGTGTGGTCGCCGAAGGTGTTGAGGTGCTCGGGGACCAGCGCGGCCTCCTCGCGCCAGACCTCCTTGTCGACCGTGAGCAGGAACTCCAGGTCGGCGTCGGCCAGTTGGAGGCCGTTCGTGTCCAGCGAGTCGACCGTCGGCAGGATGCCGATGGGCGTCTCGACGCCCTCCGCGCGGCCGTCGAGGCGGTCGACGATCCACTTCAGGACGCGGGAGTTCTCACCGAAGCCGGGCCACACGAACTTGCCGTCGGCGTTCTTCCGGAACCAGTTCACGTAGTAGATCTTCGGCAGCTTCGCCTGGTCCTTGTCGGCACCGACCTTCACCCAGTGCGCCATGTAGTCGCCCATGTTGTAGCCGCAGAACGGCAGCATGGCGAAGGGGTCGCGGCGCAGCTCGCCGACCTTGCCCTCGGCGGCGGCGGTCTTCTCGGAGGCGACGTTGGCGCCCAGGAAGACCCCGTGGTTCCAGTCGAAGGACTCGGTCACCAGCGGCACCGCCGAGGCGCGGCGGCCGCCGAAGAGGATCGCCGAGATCGGCACGCCCTTCGGGTCCTCCCACTCGGGCGCGATGATCGGGCACTGCGAGGCCGGGACGGTGAAGCGCGCGTTCGGGTGGGCGGCGGGGGTGGCGGACTCCGGCGTCCAGTCGTTCCCCTTCCAGTCCGTCAGATGGGCCGGAGTCTCCTCCGTCATGCCCTCCCACCAGATGTCGTTGTCGTCGGTGAGCGCGACGTTCGTGAAGACCGAGTTGCCCCAGAGGGTCTTCATCGCGTTGGCGTTGGTGTGCTCGCCGGTGCCCGGCGCGACGCCGAAGAAGCCCGCCTCCGGGTTGATCGCGTAGAGCTGCCCGTCCTCGCCGAACCGCATCCAGGCGATGTCGTCGCCGATCGTCTCGACCGTCCAGCCGGAGATCGTGGGCTCCAGCATGGCGAGGTTGGTCTTGCCGCACGCGGACGGGAAGGCCGCGGCCACGTACTTGGACTCGCCCTGCGGCGGGGTGAGCTTGAGGATCAGCATGTGCTCGGCGAGCCAGCCCTCGTCCCGCGCCATGACGGAGGCGATGCGCAGCGCGTAGCACTTCTTGCCGAGCAGCGCGTTGCCGCCGTACCCGGAGCCGTACGACCAGATCTCGCGGGACTCCGGGAAGTGCGAGATGTACTTGGTGCTGTTGCACGGCCAGGCGACATCAGCCTGCCCCGGCTCCAGCGGAGCGCCCAGCGTGTGCACGGCCTTCACGAAGAAGCCGTCGGAGCCGAGCTCGTCCAGGACCGGCCGGCCCATGCGGGTCATGGTGCGCATGGAGACGGCGACGTAGGCGGAGTCGGTGATCTCGACGCCGATCGCGGACAGCGGCGAGCCGAGCGGCCCCATGCAGAACGGCACGACGTACATCGTCCGGCCGCGCATCGAGCCGCGGAAGATGCCCTTCTCCCCCGCGAAAACCTCCCGCATCTCGGCCGGGGCCTTCCAGTGGTTGGTCGGTCCCGCGTCCTCCTCCTTCTCGGAGCAGATGAAGGTGCGGTCCTCGACGCGCGCGACATCGGTCGGGTCGGAGGCCGCGTAGTAGGAGTTGGGGCGCTTGATCGAGTCGAGCTTCTTGAAGGTGCCCTTGGCGACGAGCTCCTCTGCCAGGCGCTCGTACTCGGCCTCGGACCCGTCGCACCAGACCACGCTGTCCGGCTGGGTCAGTTCGGCGATCTCGTTCACCCAGGAGATGAGGCCCTGGTGGTTGGTGGGGGGAGCCGCGATGTCGCGCGCCACGATTGCTCCTAAAGCGAGGGGTTTTGTTTGTTGTGCCCCTTGGGGGCCACGGTCCGGACGCATTCACGTACTCGATCATTGGCGCTCATCCGGTACCGACCACACTCATTTGATCATCCGACGGTACCGCGCATATGTCCAGAGGGCCTCACACCTGAGCAAAGTGACCATCACCACTCGCTACCTTGGGATGCCCACGTGAGGCTCGCCACTTGTAGGCTCTGCGTTCACGGCAGCCTGATGTGTAACTTACGGTTCCGTAGGTACGATGCCGCATATGACCGCTCCCGTCCCCGACGCGATCACGAACTCCCCGGCCACGGGCCCCGGTTCGACAGCGCTCCCCCTTCCGCATCCGGCGAAGCCGCTTCCGGTGAAGCCGATGATGCGCGGCTGGCTGCACGCCGGCATGTTCCCGGCGGTGCTCGTCTCCGGCCTGGTGCTCACCGCACTCGCGGACTCCACCCGGGGCCGCATCGCCTGCGGCATCTTCGCCCTGACGGCCTGCCTGCTCTTCGGCGTCAGCGCCCTCTACCACCGGGGCAACTGGAGCCCCCGGATGGACGGCGTCCTCCGCAGACTCGACCACTCCAACATCTTCCTGATCATCGCGGGGACGTACACGCCCCTGACGATGCTGCTGCTCCCCGAGGCCAAGGGGCAGTGGCTGCTCTGGGGCGTCTGGGGCGCGGCCGTGGCCGGGATCGCCTTCCGCGTCTTCTGGGTCGGCGCGCCCCGCTGGCTCTACACGCCGTGCTACATCGCGATGGGCTGGGCGGCGGTCTTCTTCCTGCCGGACTTCATGCGCGCGGGCGGCATCGCCGTCCTCGTCCTGGTGATCGTCGGCGGCCTCCTCTACAGCGTGGGCGGCGTGATCTACGGCATCAAGCGCCCCAACCCCTCCCCCCGCTTCTTCGGCTTCCACGAGGTCTTCCACTCGCTGACCCTCGCGGCCTTCGCCGTCCACTACGTGGGCATCTCACTGGTGGCCTACCAGCACGCCTGACGCCTCCCCCTTCTTCCCCCCCTCTCCATACGCCCCTTCGGTGGCCGTGGCTCCTCGGAGCCGCGGCCACTTTTCGTGTGCCCGAGACACCCGAGGGGGATCGCCTCATTGACAGTCGCCATCTTTTGAGAGCTACTCTCATTTCATGGCTACTGTCACTCAGGCTGCCGAGGCGCAGCAGAACCCCCGTCGCTGGTGGGCGCTGGGCGCCCTGGTCGCGAGCATGCTGGTGCTCGGCTTCGACATGACGATCCTGAACGTGGCGCTGCCGACGATGGCCGAGCAGCTCGGCGCCGACACCGGTCAGCAGCAGTGGATGGCCGACGCGTACGTCGTCGTCTTCGCCGCCCTGATGCTCCCGGCCGGGATGCTCGGCGACCGCTTCGGGCGGCGCCGGATGCTCATCGTGGGGCTCGGCGTCTTCCTCGCCGGCTCGCTCGTCGGTGCCCTCGCCGGGGACGTGGCGCCCGTCATCGTGGCCCGCGCCGTGATGGGCGTCGGCGGCGCCCTGGTGATGCCGCTCGCGATGTCCGTGCTGCCCTCGCTGTTCGCGCCCGCCGAGCGCGCCAGGGCCATCGGCGCGGTCACGGCCTCGTCAGCGCTCGGCATCCCGCTCGGGCCGATCGTCGGCGGCTGGCTCCTCGACCACTTCTGGTGGGGCTCGATCTTCCTGATCAACATCCCGATGGTGGCCATCGGCATCGCCGCCTGCCTCTTCCTGCTGCCCGAGACCCACGACCCGTCCTCGCCCAGGGTCGACCCGCTCTCCACGGCGCTCACCGCCGGCGGGCTCGGCGCCCTCGTCTACGCGGTCATCGAGGCCCCGCACCGCGGCTGGGGCGACCCGCTGTGCCTCGCGCTGTTCGGCGCCTCGGCGGTGCTGGTGGCTCTTCTGGTCGTACGGGAGCGGGGGCGCGTGCGGCCGTTGCTGGACCTGGCGCTGCTCGCCCGGCGCGGCTTCCTGCTCAACACCCTCGCCGCGACGCTCGGGATGTTCGTGCTCTCCGGCCTGATGTTCATGCTGCCGCAGTATCTGCAGGCCGTGCTGGGCTACGACGCGTTCGGCACCGGGGTGCGGCTGCTGCCGATGATGGGCGGGCTGCTCGTCGCGGCGAAGGGCGCGCCGCCGCTGGTCGCGAAATTCGGCTCGCGCGGGGTGATCAGCGCGGGCCTCGTCACGCTGTCCTTCGCCTCGTTCCTCGGCGCCCGCACCACCGTCGATTCCGGCTACGGCTTCGCCGCGCTCTGGCTGGCCATCACCGGGCTCGGCTTCGGCTTCGCGATGGTGCCGCCCATGACCGCGGCCATCAACGCGCTGCCCGCCGACCGCGCGGGCTCCGGCTCGGGCCTGCTCCTCACGGTGCGCCAGGTCGGCAGCGCCCTCGGCATCGCGCTGCTCGGCTCGCTCCTGGCGAGCGCGTACAGCGACCGGCTCGACGTGGCCGGGCTCCCGGAACAGGCCGCCGACGCGGCCGGGGACTCGGTGGTCGGCGCGCACCTCGTCGCCGGGCGGTTGGGAAACGACGCGCTCGCGGCGTCCGCCGACTCCGCGTACATCCACGGCATGACCGTCGCGCTGGTGGTCATCGGCGTCGCCGCACTGGTCACGGCGCTGCTCGCGGCGGCCCTGCTGCCGAAGGACGAGGCCGGGGAGCAGGACACCGCCGCCGCTGCGGGCGACGGGCCGGACCCGGCCGCCGACGTGGCCGCGGCCCGGCTGGATGCCTGACAATGACCGACATGGCCGCCACCGCACGCACCCCCGACTCCGCCGCAGCCGCTCCCGCCGCCCCGAAGCCGAGCCTGCGCGAGCGGAAGAAGCAGAAGACCCGCGTCGCGATCCGCACGGCGACGTACCGGCTCATCACCGAGCAGGGGTACGACGCGACGACCGTCGAGCAGATCGCGGAGGCGGCGGAGGTCTCGCCGAGCACGGTGTTCCGGTACTTCCCCACCAAGGAAGACATCGTGCTCACCGACGAGTACGACCCGCTCATGGAGGCCCAGTTGCGGGCCCGGCCCGCGGACGAACCGTTCCTCGCCTCGCTGCGGCACGTCATCCGCAGCTCCGTGACGCTCAGCGTCTACGAGGAGATGGACCGCACGGACGAGACCAGGATCCGCACCCAGCTGATGATCGACTCGCCCGCGGTGCGCTCCCGGATGCTGGAGTCCATGTCGGTCACCGGCCGCATGATGTGCCAGGTCCTGGCCGACCGCACCGGCCGCGGCCCCGACGACCTGGAGGTCCGGGCGTACTGCATGGGCATCGTCGGCGCGCTCCTGGAGGCGTCGATCTACTGGGGGGAGAACGGCTACAAGGACGATCTGCGGGACCTGGTCGACCGGGTCCTGGTGGCGTTCGAGGGCGGGCTCTCCTAAGGCCGACCGTGCGAGGGCGGGCTCTCCGAAGGCGGGCTCACTGACTGAGCCCGCCCTTCCTTCTCGCTACTTCCCGCTCAACGGGTCCAGCTGCTCGGCCAGTTGCTCCGCGTCCGTCGTCGGCGCGTGGCACACGAAGTTCAGGCACACGTACGCCGTCTCCTCACCGTCCACCTCGGGCCGGTCCACCAGCAGCGGCAGCTCGGCCGAGTCCGCGCCGCCCGCGGTCCCCGCCGCCACCACCGCGCCGGGCGCCCTGCCGAGCAGCGCCGTCCGGTGCAGCGAGCCGCCGATCGCCCCGACCACAGCCACCTCGCGCGGCCCGTCCAGGGCGGCCTCCGCGACCGCGAGGCCGTGCCCGATGAAGCGCGGGGCGCGCGGGCCGATGGCCGTGACGACGCCCAACGCCCGCTCGGCGGCGGTGCGATGGGGCTCGGAGCCGGTGTGCGCGGCGTACGAGAGCAGGGCTCCGGCGGCGGCGGTCCAGCCGGACGGGGTGGCGTTGTCGGTGGGGTCCTGGGGGCGCCGGATGAGGCGCTCGGCGTCGGCGGCCGTGTCGTAGAGGGCACCAGTCTCCGGGTCCGTGAACTGGTCCAGGACGTGGTCGAGCAGGAACCCGGCGAACTCCAGCCACACCCCCTCCCCCGTCACCGACGCGAGCGCGAGGAAGCCCTCGGCGACGTCCGCGTAGTCCTCCAACACCCCGGCGTTGGCGGCGACTTGGCCGTCCTTCGAGGTGCGGGCGAGCCGCGCCCGCGGGTCCATGTGCAGACGTACGAGGAGGTCGCCCGCCGCGACCGCGGCCGCGACCAGGTCCGGGCGGCCGAAGTACGCGCCGGTCTCGGCGAGCGCGGCGACCGCGAGGCCGTTCCAGGCGGCGACCACCTTGTCGTCGCGGCCGGGCGCGGGACGCTCGGCGCGCGCGGCGAGCAGCCGCTCACGGATGGAGCCGATCCGCCCGGCGTCCGCCAACTCACTGTCCTGCTGCGGCAGTTGGAGGACCGAGGCGCCCTCCTCGAAGGTGCCCTCGGCCGTCACGCCGAAGTACGCGGCCGCCAGCTCGGCGTCCGCGTCGCCGAGGACCTCGCGCAGCTGCTCCGGGGTCCACACGTAGTAGGCGCCCTCGACATGGGCGCCCGTCGCCGCGTCCTCACTGTCGGCGTCGAGCGCGGAGGCGAACCCGCCCTCGTTCGTGCGGAGTTCGCGCACCATGAAGTCCGCGGTCTCCAGGGCGATGCGCTGCGCGAGCTCCGAGCCGGTGGCGCGCCACAGGTGGGCGTAGGCGCGGCACAGCAGGGCGTTGTCGTACAGCATCTTCTCGAAGTGCGGCACCACCCACTCGCGGTCCACCGAGTAGCGGGCGAAGCCGCCGCCGAGCTGGTCGTAGATGCCGCCGCGCGCCATCCGCTCACAGGTGTCGGCGGCCATCTGCAGGGCGCCCTCCGCGCCGGTGCGGGCGTGGTGGCGCAGCAGGAACTCGACGGCCATGGACGGCGGGAACTTGGGCGCGCCGCCGAAGCCGCCGCGCGTCTCGTCGTACTCGCGGACCAGGCCGAGCAGCGCCTGCGCCAGCTCCTCCTCGCCGGGCAGGCCGCCCTCGCCGAGGCCGAGGCGGCGCTCCGACAGATCCGCCACGATCTTCCCGGCGACCTCGGCGACCTCCTCGCGCCGTCCCGTCCACGCCTGGTGGACGCCCTCCAGGACCTGCGCGAAGGACGGCATGCCGTGGCGCGGCTCGGGCGGGAAGTACGTACCGAAGTAGAAGGGCTCGGCGTCGCCGGTGAGGAACACCGTCATGGGCCAGCCGCCCTGGCCCGTCGCGGCCTGCACCGCCTCCATGTAGACGGCGTCGACGTCGGGCCGCTCCTCGCGGTCCACCTTGATGTTCACGAACTTCTCGTTCATGAGCGCGGCGGTCTCCGCGTCCTCGAACGACTCGTGGGCCATGACGTGACACCAGTGGCAGGCGGAGTACCCGACCGAGAGGAGGACGGGCACCCCGCGCCTGCGGGCCTCTTCGAAGGCTGCGTCACACCACGGCCACCAGTCGACCGGGTTGTCGGCGTGCTGGAGCAGGTAGGGCGACTGCGAGTCGGCCAGTCGGTTCATACCGGCATCGTCGCACGACTGGTCCGGGCGCTAGTTCTTCGGCGCCGCGAAGTGGTCACGGATGGCGTCGGTCTGCTTCTCCATCATGGTGATGATGCCCTCGACGGTCTCCGGGTCGTGGTCCTCGGCGATGGTCAGCTCGCGCGACCACTCGAAGTAGCTGCGGGCCGGGTCGTTGGTGATCTCCCGTACGCGGATGGTGGCCACGTAGGCGTCGACGCCCGTCGTCGGGGCGATGGCGCGGTAGGTCTGGGAGCGGTCCACCTCGCTGCGGCCCGCGACCTCCTGCTGGACGAGGCCGTCGCAGAACACCAGCGTGAAGTCGTACCGCGACGGCACCCGCTCCACGGCGCCGCCGTCGGCCCAGCCCACGTCCTTCGCCGCGGGCCCGGACACGATCTGCACCACCTGGAGGGCGTCCCGGACCACGGACCAGACGGTGTCCGGGTCGGCCTCGACGATCGTCGAGTGGAACATCGTGTGCTTCCGCTGGATCGCCACGAGAACTCCTTTTCAGGCAAGGCGAATCCCCCGGGGGAGCCCCTTGCTTCGTCGCAACTTGTGCGAGGAAGTACACCGTCGACGGCGCAGATCCGGCCAGGGCCGAAAGATATGAAAACTTCCACAGACTGAGACAAGTCTTCGTGCCTTCCGTCACTGGCTGGCCTCGTCCGGCGGGCTGTCTACTCCTCAACGCACGTCGAACGAGCGGGAATTGTGCACGTACGAAAGGGAAAGCCTTGCCTGAGTCTTTGTCCGGTCGGCACATCGAGATCGTCTGGCCTGATCTGGGTATCACCGTCACCGCGGAACTGGACGGCCGCAACCCCGAGTTGGCCGACGCCCTGTGGGAGTCACTGCCCTACCGGAGCCTGCAGGGGCACGCGCTCGTGGCGGGCCGGCACCTGTACCACCACGTGCCGATCCCCAAGCTGCTGTACGTACACCCCTCGGAGCGCATCGCCGACCGGCGCGACGCGCCCAACGGCACGGTGTTCTGCTCGGGGCTGCAGCATCTGGGCATCAAGTACGGCGAGTTGACCGAGCCGATGCCGGCGGCGCCCGTGGGCCGGATCCGGGACACGGACCTGCCCGCCCTGGACGAGGCCGCGCAGGCGGTCTGGGACGCGGTCTACTCGACGAAGAAGGAGATCCTGGTCGAGGTCCGCAAGGCGGGCACGGCGGGCGGCCACAGCATCCCGCGCCTGACCGCCGCCGACGCCGCCGCGGACGGACTGCTCCAGGACGTGTACGCGGAGACGGAGCGGATCTGGCTGACCGCGCCGCCCGAGCTCGACGACCTGCACCGGGGCCTGATCCCCTCCGGCGCCGGGTCGTACGAGACGGTCCTTCCCACCCTGCTGTTCGTCAACGGCGAGACCCGTCCGCTGGGTTACGCCAGCTACGGCGGACTGGTCCGGGCCGCCGTCGGGGACATGCCGATGGACTCGCTGCGCCAGATGACCCGGCTGCTGGTCGGCGTCCCGGCCGAGTTCCTCGGCTACTGCGGCCTGGAGAAGCTGTGGGCCTTCACCCAGCGCTTCCTGGCCTGCCTCGACGACCTCGACCGCGACGACTTCCTGGCCGTGGTCAGCCAGCTGGCGCTCTACATCAACTGCCTGGGCGGCTGGAACCTGCACCTGTTCCCGTGGGACGCCACCGACGGCCTGCGCCAGCTGCGCTCCGCCGAGGCCACCGAGGCCGCCGAGGCGGTCCGGCCCTCATGAGCGCCCTGCCACCCAGCGCCCTGCCCGACCGCACCGACGCCCTCGTCATCGGCGGCGGCGTCATCGGCACCGCGATCGCCTGCGAACTCGCCGAGGCCGGGGTCGGCACGGTCCTTCTTGAGCGCGGCACGCTCGGCTCGGGCTCGTCCGGGTCCACCGCGAACGTCGTACGGACGTACTTCCCCGGCGAGGCCCGCACCGGCGCCCTCGCCGTGCGCAGCATGACCGCGTACCGGTCCTTCGCCGAGCGGACCGGAACCCCGCTCGGTCTGGAGCGCGTCGGCTTCATGGTGCTGTTCACCGAGGAGCGGCAGGTCGAGGAGTTCCACCGCGACCACGCCGCCCAGCGCGACGCGGGCGTGGACGTCCAGCTCGTGTCCGCGGCCGAGGCGGCGCAGCTGAACCCGCTGCTCGACGAGAGCACGATCCTGGCGGCGGCCTGGTCGCCCGAGGCGTACTCCTGCGACCCGGTCGCGATCGTGCGCGGCTACGCCGCGGCCGCCCAGGAGGCCGGGGCGGTCCTGCGCACGGAGACCCCCGTCACCGGCATCGACCCCGACGGGCGGGTCCACACCCCGGCGGGCAGCATCCTCGCCGGCACCGTCATCTGCGCGGCCGGTGCCTGGTCGGGAGAGGTGGCCGCGCTGGCGGGCGTCCGGCTCCCGGTGGCCCCGGAGCCCATCGAGCTGCTCCTCACGGACCCCCCGGCGGAGCCGACCGGCGCCCTGCCGATGACGCTGCACCCCTCCAGCCTGCGGATCCGCGCCTGGAAGGACCGCGTCCTCGTCGGGATGGGCCGCCCCCAGGAGGGCGAGTCCCGGGACGCCTGGCTCCAGCGGCTCGCGCGGCAGCTCGGCACCACGTACCCGGCGCTCGACGGCATCCGGCTGCGCCGCGGCTGGGGCGGCGCCCTCGACGCCAGTCCGGACGGGCTCCCCCTCATCGGCCGCGACTCCTCCCGTCCCTTCCTCCACGCGGCGGGGTTCTCGGGCCAGGGACTGTGCCAGGCACCCGCGGCCGGAGAGCTCGTCCGCGACCTCTACCTCGGCAAGGAAGGCAACTGACATGAAGGTCCTGGGGTGGAACGGCTTCACCCGCGTCTCGGACTTCTTCGCCGAGCACTTCGGCGCGGTCGGAACCGAGAAGCACTATCTCCTCGGCCATGACGCGGGCGCCTCGCTGCTCGTGGACGGCGAACTGGTCGCGGCCGTCGAGGAGGAGCGGCTCAACCGCGAGAAGAAGACCACCGACTTCCCGGTGAACTCCGTCAACTGGTGCCTTGAGCAAGCCGGGTTGGACTTCTCCGACCTCGACCTGATCGCCATTCCGTGGAACTGGTCCGCCGAGGTCGAGGAAGAGATCGTCGCGGACATCACGGCGGCATCGCTGGAGCCCGCGGCACGGGACTACCTCGTGAGCAGCATGCGCAAGCTGTTCGCCGAGGTCGTCAGCCCCGAGGCGGTCCTCGCCGACTTCGCCGCGCGCACCGGCTTCACCCCCGACCCGGCCAAGGTGGTGTTCGTCCCGCACCACCTCGCACACGCCATGACCGGCTGGTACCTGGCGGGCGGGAAGGACGCCGCGTTCCTCGTCAGCGACGGCCGCGCCGAGCGGTTCTCCACGCTGCTGGGCGAGGTCCGCGACGGCCGGATCCGTGTCTTCGACGAGTCGACCATCGGCGCCGAGTACTCGATCGGGCTCCTCTTCGGCGCGATCACGCGCTTCCTCGGCTTCGTGCCCAACAACGACGAGTACAAGGTCATGGGCCTGGCCGGATACGCCGATCCGCCGGCGGTGAACCCGTTCGTCGAGAACCTGGTCCAGCTGCACGAGGACGGGCGCTACACCTTCACCCGGCCCCTTCAGACGGACGACCCGCGCAGCCTCGAGCCCGTGTTCGAGGAGTACTTCGGCCCCCGGCAGGACACCCTGGAATACCAGGCCCGGGTGGCCGCCGCGGCCCAGGAGATGCTGGGTGTCGTCACCCGCCACCAGGTCCGCGCCCTGGAGGCGAAGTCGGATCTGAACCACCTGCTGTTCGAGGGCGGCGTGGCGCTGAACTGCCTCAACAACACGCCGTTGCTGGAGGGTTCGCGCTTCGACGACATGGATGTGAGCTTCGGCGCCAGCGACACGGGAATCGTCATCGGCGCCGCGGTGCACGCCTGGGTCAACCACCCCGACCGTACGGGGGAGTTGAAGCCCGCGCCGCGGGTCACCCCCTACCTCGGGCCGGAGTACGACGACGCGGCGATCGAGCGGACGTTGCGGGACTTCGACGGGCGGGTGCGCTGGACCCGGCTGAGCGACGACGAGGTCGTCGACCAGGTGGCGAAGCTGCTCACCGAGAAGGCCGTCGTCGGCTGGTTCGAGGGGCGGGTCGAGCACGGCCCCCGGGCCCTGGGGCACCGCAGCATCCTGGCGAACCCGAGCTTCCCGGACATCAAGGACATCATCAACACGAAGGTCAAGCACCGGGAGCCGTTCCGCCCGTTCGCCCCGCTCGTCATCGAGTCGGACGCGCCGAAGGTCTTCGAGATGGGCCGCAAGTCCCGCTCCCCGTACATGACGTTCGTGTTCCCGGTGCGGCCGGAGTTCCACGAGGTCATCCCCGGGGCGACCCATGTGGACGGCACGTCCCGGGTGCAGACGATCACCGACGAGGACACCCCGCGCCTCGCGGCCCTGCTGCGCCGGTTCACGGCCCTGACCGACGTCCCCTGCCTGATCAACACCTCGTTCAACGTGGCGGGCGAGCCGATCGTGTGCACCCCGGCCGACGCGCTGAACTGCTTCCTCGGCACCGAGATCGACCACCTGGTCCTCGGCAACCACCTCGTCACGAAGGTCTGAGCGGCGTGCTCACGACGCTGCTGTTGCTGCGGCACGGCGAGACGGCGCTGACCGCGCACCAGCGGCTCTCGGGCAGCGGCGGAGACGATCCGCCGCTGTCCGGCACGGGCCGCCGGCAGGCCGACGCCGCGGCGGAGTCGCTCGCGGCCCGCTTCGGCGTCCAGGCCGTGGTGTCCTCGCCGCTGCGCCGGTGCCGGGAGACGGCCGGGGCCGCGGCGCGCCGCCTCGGCCCGGAGGTGCGGGTCGACGCAGGGCTGCGCGAGGCGGACTTCGGCGCCTGGGAGGGGCTGACGTTCGCCGAGGTGCGCGAGCGGTACCCGCGGGAGTTCGCGGCGTGGCAGGCGGACCCGGCGGCGGTGCCGGGCGGCACGGGCGAGAGCTTCGCCTCCGTGACGCACCGGGTCGAGCGGGCGCGGGACAAGCTGCTCGCGGAGCACGCGGGCCGGACGGTCCTGCTCGTCTCGCACGTGGCGCCGCTGCGCACCCTGGTCCGGCTCGCGCTCGGCGCACCGCCGCGGACGCTGTTCCGGATGGACCTCGCGGCGGCCTCGGTGTCGGAGGTGACGTACGACGGGGCGGGCGAGGCCACGCTGCGCTTCCTCAACGACACCTCACATCTGTCACACCTGTGAAGCAGGCACCTCACTCCTGAAGAGCAAGCAATGAGGCCGACGTCCGGTGTTCGTGCACCGGGCGTCGGCCTCATCACGTCTCAACAGGCCACTCTCAACAGAGAGTTCAAGGGGCGGTTCAGTAGTCGATGCGGTCCGTCTTGGCCAGCCACGCGTCGAACGGCGCCGTGCGGTTCGGCAGCTCGATCCGCTCGACCGACATCGGCCACAGCTCCGGCGACTTCTTCTCGAGCAGGTCGTAGAAGCGGCGGTCGTCGAAGCCCGCCACCGCGGCGTCGTCACGGTCGGCGGCGAAGTAGACGCGCTCGACGCGGGCCCACAGAGCGGAGGTCAGACACATCGGGCACGGCTCGCACGAGGTGATCAGGACACAGCCCTCGAGCGAGAAGGTGCCGAGCGCCTTGCAGGCGGCGCGGATCGCGCTGACCTCGGCGTGCGCCGTGGGGTCCAGGTTCTCGGTGACGTGGTTGTTCTCAAGAGCGACGATCTCGCCGTCCTTGGCGATCAGCGCGCCGAAGGGACCGCCTCCGTTGTTGACACTCTCGACGGCACGGTTGATCGCCTTGTCCAGCCAGGCGCGCTCGAGCTCGAGGGTGCTCGTTTCCAGGGTGTGCGCGGTCACTGTCGCTCCTTTTCGGAGGTTGGTGGAGGATTCCCCGGGCCGCGCTGCGGGTTCGCGGTTTCGGGTCGTTCTTTTCGAGCCAGGAGACCGAAGTCCCTTACGTGTTTCGTTCACATGCTGTTAACGCGGAATAACGCAAGTACACCCGCCCGCCCCCTCCGAGGGTCAGTCACCGAAACCATGAAGGAAGTGACTGGTCGGCCGACCTGGCTTGTAGATTCACATGAAAGGTGACCCTCAGCGAGTGCACGGTTTTGCCTGCGGAACCAAAGGCGGGCAAAAAGGCGCCGCCCGGCGGCAAGATCAAGACAGGGAGGCCCTCGCGCCCCCGCCCCGCACGCAGGACACTTGGGGCCAGACGCGTCGTGTACGTCGGAGGGGGACCCTGTGCGAGAGAGCCATCGGGCCGAAGCCGAGCGCCTTCTGGTGCGTGCGGTGGAGGAGGAGGTCCGCCGCTCGGGCGGGCGCGTCGACGGGCCGGTGCTGCTCTCCCGGGCGCGCGGGGCGCTCGACCAGATGGCGAAGACCGCGGCCGAGGAGTACGAGGCGTACACCAGGGCCCTGGACGAGGCGGCGGCCGGACAGATCGGCTTCGGGCAGCGGTTCGCGAAGGAGAAGGCCGGAACCCCCTTACTGGTGACGGCCGTTGCCGCGGTCGCGGCGGGCGTCGCCGACGTGGCGCTCGGCACGGACGGCTCGACGGCCCTCGCCGCCGGGGCGGCCGTCGGCGTGGTGGGCGCGGCCGTGACCGTCGGCAAGGTCGCCGCCGCGCATCTGCCCGCCGCCAGCCGCCACGCGGGCGCGGTGGGCCAGCCCGGCGGCCCCGAGCAGCTGCGCCTGCAGTGGCTGACGGCCCTGGAGGTGCGCGGTGTGCGCCCCTTCTTCGACCAGCAGCGGGTCCTCGCCTCCAGCTCCGGGACGAAGACCGCGGCGGCGCCCCAGCTGCGCCGCACCGACAAGAGCGCGGCCGCGCGGCGCCGGGCCGTCCTGGAGCAGTCGTTCGGCCAGCTGCCGCAGCCCGAGGGCCCCTTCTCGGGGCGGCGGGCCGAGCTCGGGCAGATAGGCCAGTGGGTGCGGGCGGCCCGGGCGAGCACCGACACCCGGCCCACGGTGGTGGTGCTGCACGGCGCACCGGGCGCGGGCCGCACCACCCTCGCCGTCCGGGCGGCGCACGAGCTGCGGGACCAGTTCCGGGGCGCGTGCGTGGTGGACCTGCGCGGCGACAGCCCGAACGATCCGCCCCTGACCACCCGGGACGCCCTCCTGCACCTCCTGAACCGCCTCGGCGCCCCCCGCGAGCAGCTCCTCTTCCGCGAGCGATCCACCCAGGACCAGCAGGTCAGGCGCCTGGCCGAGCTCTACCACCAGCAGCTGACCGGCCTGCCCGTCACCGTCGTCCTGGACGACGCGAGCGACCCCGAGCAGGTCCGCGCCCTGATCCCGGAGCGCTCCGACAGCCTGGTCCTGGTCACCGCCCGTGACGCCCTGGAACTCCCCGACGACCTGGCCGCCTGGGTGCACCACCTGCCGGTCCAGGCGCTGGACGCGGCGGGCGCCGAGGAGCTCCTCGCGGCGTCGGCGGCCCCCGAGGCACACGCCCCGTACGACGCCGAAGCCACCGATTCCGTACGGGAGTTGTGCGGCGGTCTCCCGCTGGCGCTGCGCATCGCCGGGTCCGCGCTCGGCCCCCGCACACCCGGGGAGCTCGCCGCCGACCTCGCGGCGTACGGCCCCGCCGGGGCGGTCGGGCCCGTCGAGCGGGTGCTGTGGCTGCGCTACACCGACCAGTCCGAGCCCGCCCGCCGGCTGCTGCGGCGCCTGGCCCTCGCCGGGCGCGCCTCGCTCGGGGCGGCGGCCGCGGCGGCGCTGCTCGGCACCGACACCCGGGACCCGCAGACCGCCGAGCGGCACCTGGCCGAGCTCTCCCGGGCGGGCCTGGTCGACCGCGTACGGGGCAGCCGCTACCGCCTGCACGACCTGGTGCGCGCCTTCGCGCAGGCCCGCCTCCTGGACGAGGAGGAGCCGGGCGAGCGCACCGCCGCCCAGGAGCGCCTCATCGTCAGCTACAGCGAGCTGGCGGACGCGGTGATCCGCCTCGTCGACGGCAAGATGTCGACGCGCGCGGGCCAGTTCGACGGCCATGGCTTCACGTCCCTGGACGCCGCGCTGCGCTGGCTCGACGACGAGTCGAGCTTCATCACGGCGGCGCTGCGGCACGCGGAGGGCGTCAACCAGGACGCGGTCCTGCGCCTCCTCGGCGCGCTCTGCGACTACTGCCTGCTGCGCGGCGACCTGTACCGCCTCGGCGAGATCAGCGAGCTGACGCAGGCGGTCGACCAGGGCCTCCTGGTCCGCTCCGTCCAGTGGCGCACCGGCATCGCCTCGCGCCAGCTCGGCGAGCTGGACCAGGCCCGCACGACCCTCACCTCCGTCGTCGACCTCTACTTCGAGGCCCGGCACGACGCGGGCGCGGCCCTCGCCCTCTGCTCCCTCGGCATCACGCTCCACCACCAGGGCCAGCTCACGGAGGCCGCGGAACGCCTCCACGAGGCCCTCGACCTCCAGTCCGCCGAGGCCCTCGCCGGCGACCGCGCCTGGACCCTGCACGCCCTGGCCGCGGTGGAGCGGGACCGCTCCCAACTGGCGGACGCCCTGGCCCACTTGGAGGAGTCGCTGCGGCTGCACCGGGCCAACGAGTCGATGCACGGCGAAGCCTGGGCCCACTTCCAGCTGGGCCAGCTCTGTCTGCGCCTGGGCGACGTGCCCCGCGCGGAGGCCGAACTGCGCGAGGCCCTCGGCCTGTACGGCAAGACCCGCGACGGCCGCGGCGAAGCCTGGGCCCTCACCCAGCTGGCCCGGGCCCGCCTGGTCGACGGCGACGCGACGGCGGCCGCCGAGTCCCTGCGCCATGCCGTCTCCCGCCACCGCGACAACGAGGACGCGCGCGGCGAGGCGTGGTCGGCCTACTACCTGGGCCAGGCCCTGGAGGAGACGGGCGACCTGGACCGGGCGGTGCGCGAACTGGAGCGCTCACGGACGATGTTCTCGCGCATGCGCGACGTCTACGGCCTGGCCTGCGCCCGCCACCACTCCGCCCGCGTCACCCGCGACCAACGGGCCGCCCAGACCGGCTCGTTGCGCAACTCCGGCTTCGCCCGCCAGCTCCTGGTGGACGCCCGCGCCGACTTCCAGCGCATCGGCGTCGCCCACGGCGAGGCGTGGACCTGCCTGGAGCTCGCGGTGGTCGACGCGGGCAACACCCGCGCCGCCCAGGCCCTCGCCCTGTGCGACGACGCCCTGGAGCTCTTCACCTCGTACGGCGACCACCGGGGCGCCGACTGGGCCCGCTTCCTGCGCTGCACCCTCCTCCCCTTCGCCTCCCCGGGCGGCTCGGAGGTGGGCACGGCGGTGGCCCTGGAGGACCTCTCCGAACTGGCCCGCTCCGGCCACCCGACGCGCGACGGGAAGCTGGACGCGTACGTGGAGGCGTACCAGCTGATGCTGGAGCGGGGCGCGGACCTGGAGGCCGGGTGGCAGGCGTGGCGCCTGGGGATGGTGCCGGACCGGCACGCCCGGGAGGTCATGGGCGTCAGCGGAACGGAGGGCCCGGCCTAGGACGCGCCCGTGCGGCATGTGGCACCCCTTGAAGTCCCGGTGGCGAGGGACCATGCCTCGCTCGCCGGGATGAGAGTGCCTCTTATCGGCTCGGCCCGCTCGCGCCACCGGGCGCGGGCGGGCGGAGCCGCTACTTCTGCGGCGCCGCGCCCGGCTCCGCGGCCGTCGCGTCCGACGACTCCTTGAAGTCGACCTTCCGCATGTGCTTGTTCATCGACTTCATCAGGCCCCAGACCGCCAGCGCCATCACCGCGAAGACGATGAACCCCAGGACGCCGGGGGTCACCTTGTCGTCGTCGACCTCCTTGGCGAGGGGGACGAGGTGCGTCAGTGCCAGATCTACTCGCGCGCTCATATCAGGCATTGTCGCGGATGCCCGCAAAGAGGTCGTCCTCGGGGAGGGAGGTATCGACGAGAGACTTCGCCAGCTCGTACTCCTCGGTGGGCCAGACCTCCTTCTGGAGCTCCATCGGGACCGTGAACCAGCCGCCGTCGGGGTCGATCTGCGTGGCGTGCGCGATCAGCGCCTTGTCGCGGATCTCGAAGAAGTCGCCGCACGGGATGTGCGTGGTCAGCGTCCGCTCGACCCGCTCGAACTCGTCCCAGCGCTTGAGCCAGTCCCCGTACGGCGACTCCAGGCCGCGGTCGAGCAGCGCGTGGTGCAGCGCCTCGGTGCGGGGGCGGTTGAAGCCCTGGTTGTAGTAGAGCTTCTGCGGCTGGAACGCCGGGCCGAACTCCGACTCCGGGTACTTCTCGGCGTCCGCCGCGCCCTCGAAGGCCACCATCGTGATCTTGTGGGTCATGATGTGGTCGGGGTGCGGATAGCCGCCGTTCTCGTCGTACGTCGTGATGACCTGCGGCCGGAACGAGCGGATCTGCTTGACCAGCTCCCCCGCCGCCTTGTCGACGTCCTCCAGCGCGAAGCAGCCCTCGGGCAGCGGCGGCAGCGGGTCGCCCTCGGGCAGCCCCGAGTCGACGAAGCCGAGCCACTCCTGCTTGACGCCGAGGATCTCGCGCGCCTCGTCCATCTCCTTCTTGCGCACCTCGTGGATGTGCTCCTGAATGTAGGTGTCGCCCTGGAGCTTCGGGTTCAGGATGTCGCCGCGCTCGCCGCCCGTGCAGGTCACGACGAGCACGTCCACCCCCTCGGACACGTACTTGGCCATGGTGGCCGCGCCCTTCGACGACTCGTCGTCGGGGTGGGCGTGAACGGCCATCAATCGCAGCTGCTCAGTCAAGGCAAGATCCTCAGCGGTGATAAGTGGTGACGGGCGCCCTCAGTGTCAGTACGCAACGGGCGGCTTCTATAGTGACGGAACCGGGGGGCGGAAAATTCCGGCATCCCCCTGTCCTGGAGGACGATCATGAGTGCGGTCAGCGGCGGCGACCTCGACGGCTCGGCCGCGCAGATCCCCGCTCAGCGCCCCGAGGGCCGCTACGGGCGCTCCTCGGACGAGCGCGCCGACCGCACCCTGAAGCTCGTGGGCGCCGCACTCGGCGCGGTGCTGCTCGTGGTGATCGGCTGGTTCGCGTACCACTACGTCGCCGCGTCGAAGATCAGCGCCGAGGTGATCACGTTCGACGCGGTCTCCGACAAGGCCGTGAAGGTGCACCTCGAGGTGCGCAAGGACGCCGACGCGAGCGGCTACTGCACGGTGCGCTCGCAGGCGGAGGACGGCTCCGAGGTGGGGCGCGCGGACTTCCGCTTCGACCAGGACTCCGGCCGCGTCGACAAGGTCGTCACCCTGCGCACGACGGGGCGCGGCAACACCGCCGAGCTGCTCGGCTGCCACGCCGACTGACCCCGTCAGCCCCGGGCCGCCGCTGCCGCCCCGTGCTCCTCAGCGGCCACATACCGCCTCACCTGCGTTGACGTATTTCTGATGGCTTATGTCCTCCCCCTCGCGCGCCTGAATTGTTAGGCTCGTGGTTTCGCCCACCCGTGAGGGAACATCCTTCTGGGTAGGGCGTGCTTTGTATTCCCAGTACCTACGAGGAGCACCTGTGACCCAGACCAGCGAGAACGTCACCTGGCTCACCCAGGAGGCGTACAACCAGCTCAAGGCCGAGCTGGAGTACCTGTCTGGTCCTGCGCGCACCGAGATCGCGACCAAGATCGCGGCGGCGCGCGAGGAGGGCGACCTGCGGGAGAACGGCGGGTACCACGCGGCCAAGGAGGAGCAGGGCAAGCAGGAGCTCCGCGTCCGGCAGCTGACCCAGCTCCTGGAGCACGCGAAGGTCGGCGAGGCCCCGGCCGCGGACGGCGTGGTGGCTCCGGGCATGGTCGTCACGATCGCCTTCGACGGCGACGAGGACGACACCCTGACCTTCCTGCTCGCCTCCCGTGAGTACGCGAGCTCGGACATCGAGACGTACTCGCCGCAGTCCCCGCTGGGTTCCGGCGTGAACGGCAAGAAGATCGGCGAGGACGCGGAGTACGAGCTGCCGAACGGCAAGCTCGCCTCGGTGAAGATCCTCGAGGCAAAGCCGTACCAGGGCTGACCGCCCCTCGGACCAGACCTCACGCGGAAGCCCCCGGCACACGGTGTGTGCCGGGGGCTTCCGCGTGCGTGGCCCCTTCGGCGGCTTCGTCCGGGCCCTCGCGGACGTCCTTGCCCCTTGAGGCAGTGCACGAAGAGCCAATGGCGGCGCCCGCGCGG
The DNA here is from genome assembly GCF_042740175.1 of Streptomyces sp. NPDC059009. NCBI lineage: Bacteria > Bacillati > Actinomycetota > Actinomycetes > Kitasatosporales > Streptomycetaceae > Streptomyces > Streptomyces sp. NPDC059009. The sequence continues at coordinate 65,644 of NZ_JBHYJB010000043.1, forward strand.
CCGACCCCAGGATGATCCGCGCGGGGCGGCCCCGAGCCGGCCCGCTCCCTCAGCAGAAGGAGTTGCGACCTCGTGCAGATGAAACACTCCCTCGCGGCCACCGCCACGGCCGTCGCACTGCTCGCCGGCGGCGCCGCCACCGCGAACGCGGCGCAGGATTCCGCCCCGTCCAAGGGCAGCGTGAGCGTTGTCCAGCAGGTGGAGGCCAAGAAGGCCGCCAAGCTGACGCCGCTGTACCCGAAGAAGCACAAGAAGAACGGGAAGTGGCGCATCTACGCCCAGGCGAAGGTCAACAAGGGCGGCAAGCTGCCGAAGGGCGCGGTGGCCTGCGTCTCGCTGCTGCAGGCCCACCCGTACACACCCGACCTGGAGGTGGCCAACTCCTGCTCGAAGAAGAAGCGGCGCACCGGCCTGTTCTGGACGTCGGCCCAGGCGAGCCCCTGTGGGTCGTACAAGTCCCTGTCGTACTACAAGTACAAGGGCAAGACCCACCAGTTCAAGCGCAGCAGGAGCGTCCAGTACTGCGTTTCCTGACCGTGCGCGAGGCGGGGCCCCCGGGGTGGCCCGGAGCCCCGCCTCTTGCGTGTGTCAGGCCGTAGCCGAGCGGTACTTGCGGACCGCCAGCGTCCGGAACACCACGATGATCAGGACGGACCAGATGATCGAGGCCAGGACCGGCTGTTCCATGGGCCAGGCGCCGGTCAGTGACTTGGGCTGGCCCGCGATGGTGTTGCCGAACAGCTGGCGGGCCGCCGCGACGGTCGCGCTGAAGGGGTTCCACTCGGCGACGTGCTGGAGGAACGAGGGCATGCCCTTGACCGGCACGAAAGCATTCGAGATGAACGTCAGCGGGAAGAGCCAGATCAGGCCGCCGGAGGTGGCGGCCTCCGGGGTGCGCACCGACAGGCCGATGAGCGCGCCGATCCACGAGAACGCGTAGCCGAGCAGGAGCAGCAGGGCGAATCCCGCGAGCACCTTGGCGAGGTTCTCGTGCGTGCGCCAGCCGACGAGCAGGGCGACGACCGCGAGCACGACCAGCGTGAGGGCGGTCTGCACCAGGTCGGCGAGGGTGCGGCCGGTGAGCACCGCGCCGCGTGCCATCGGCAGCGAGCGGAAGCGGTCGATGAGGCCCTTGTGCATGTCGTCCGCGATGCCCGCGCCGGCGCCCGCCGTGGCGAACGTGACGGTCTGGGCGAAGATGCCCGCCATCAGGAACTCGCGGTACGCCTGGGCGTTCCCGGGGGGTGCGCCGGGGATGTTGATGGACCCGCCGAAGACGTAGGTGAACAGCACCACGAACATGATCGGCTGGATCAGGCCGAAGATGACCATCTCCGGTATCCGGCTCATGCGGATCAGGTTGCGCTTGGCGACGACCAGGGAGTCCCTGATCGACTGGCCGATGCCACCGGATCCGGCGGGGGCCAGGCTCGGCACGGTGTCGGTCACGGCGCTCACTTGGCCGCCTCCTTCTGGGACTTGGCCTGGGACGTGGCCTCTTGGGATCCGGCCCCGTCCCCGTCGTCCTCCTCCTTCTCCGCGGCGTGGCCGGTGAGGGAGATGAAGACGTCGTCGAGGGTGGGGCGGCGCAGACCGATGTCGTCGATCTCCACGCCGCGCTGATCGAGCTCGCGGATGACCTCGGCGAGGAGCTTGGCGCCGCCGACGACCGGGGCGATGAGCTTGCGGGTGTGCTCCTCGACCGCCGGGTCCGCGCCGTCCTTGGAGAAGGAGCGCAGCACCTCCGCCGCGATCGGCAGCTGTTCCCGGCCGTGCACGACGATCTCGACGCGCTCGCCGCCGGTCCGGGCCTTGAGCTCGTCCGACGTGCCGCGCGCGATGACGCGGCCGTGGTCGACGACGCAGATGTCGTGCGCCAGGTTGTCGGCCTCTTCCAGGTACTGGGTGGTGAGCAGGAGGGTCGTGCCGCTGCCCACGAGGTCCCGGATCACGTCCCACAGCGCCTGGCGGTTACGGGGGTCGAGGCCCGTCGTCGGCTCGTCCATGAACATCACGGGTGGTCTGACCACCAGGGCGGCGGCGAGGTCGAGGCGGCGGCGCATGCCTCCGGAGTACGTCTTCGCGTTGCGGTCGGCGGCTTCCGTGAGGTTGAACTGCTCCAGCAGCTCACCGGCCCGCTTCTTCGCGTCCCGCGCACTCATCTGGTAGAGCTGGCCGACCATCTGGAGGTTCTCCCGGCCGGTCAAGTACTCGTCCACCGCGGCGAATTGGCCCGACAGGCCGATGGAGCGGCGCACGCGGTTGGGGTGTTTCAGGACGTCGATGCCGGCGACGAGAGCCGTGCCGCTGTCGGGCGTGAGGAGCGTGGTCAGACAGCGGACCGTCGTCGTCTTCCCCGCACCGTTCGGCCCGAGGAGGCCGAGGACCGTGCCCTCCGGGACATCGAGGTCGACGCCGTCGAGCGCTTTGACGTCACCGAAGGTCTTCACCAGACCTTCCGCGTAGATGGCGCCTGGCATGAGAGTTCTCCCAGCAGTTGGGTTACTTCCGAGGAAAAGCTTAGGTTTGTCCGCTTCTGCCCGCCCGGCGGCAGCCCGCCCGACGCGACTGACTATAACGCGATGTATCGCGTCTCACAAGAGATTTTCTCCGAGGTGCGGGGCCCTCAGAGATCCGAGGTGCGGGGCCCTCGGAGAGCCGCCCGCCCCGGTCAGTCGATGACCGTGTAGCCGGACTTCCGCAGCGCCGCGCTCACTTCCGTGCAGTGCTCGGGCCCCTTCGTCTCCAGCTGGAGCTCGACCTCGACCTCCGTGAGCCCGAGCCGCGGATCGGTCCTGACGTGGCTGATGTCGATGACGTTGGCGTCCACCTCGGACAGCACCCCGAGCAGCGTCGCCAGGGCGCCCGGCCGGTCCGTGAGGCGCAGCCGCAGCGACAGGTAGCGGCCCGCCGCGGCCATGCCGTGGCGCAGGATGCGCTGCATCAGCAGCGGGTCCACGTTGCCGCCCGACAGAAGCGCGACCACCGGGCCCTCGAAGCCGTGCGGATCGCTCAGCAGGGCCGCCACCGGGCTCGCGCCCGCCGGTTCGACGACCAGCTTGGCCCGCTCCAGGCAGAGCAGCAGCGCACTGGACAGCGCGTCCTCGGAGACGGTGACGACGCCGTCGAGCAGCTCCTCGATGATCTCGAACGGGACGTCGCCGGGGCGGCCCACCTTGATGCCGTCCGCCATCGTCGAGGGGTTCACGACCGACACCGGGTGCCCGGCCGCGAGCGAGGGCGGGTAGGCGGCCGCGCCCCTCGCCTGCACGCCGATCACGCGCACGTCCGGGCGCAGCGTCTTCACCGCGACGGCGATCCCGGCGGCGAGCCCGCCGCCCCCGACGCCCACGAGCAGCGTGCGCACCTCCGGGCACTGCTCCAGGATCTCCAGGCCGACCGTGCCCTGGCCCGCGATGATGTCCGCGTGGTCGAAGGGGTGGATGAAGACGGCGCCCGTCTTCTCCGCGTACTCCTCGGCGGCGGCCAGCGTCTCGTCGACCACCTGACCGTGCAGCCGGACCTCGGCCCCGTAGTCGCGCGTCGCCGCGACCTTGGGCAGCGGGGCGCCCGCGGGCATGAAGACCGTGGCGCGCACCCCGAGCAGCGAGGAGGCGAGCGCGACGCCCTGCGCGTGGTTGCCCGCGCTCGCCGCGACCACGCCCGCGGCCCGCTCCTCCGGCATCAGGCCGGCGATCCGCACGTACGCGCCGCGCAGCTTGAACGAGCCGGTCCGCTGGAGGTTCTCGCACTTCAGGTGCACGGGCGCGCCCACCAGCTGGGACAGGTGGTGGCTGTTCGCCATGGCGGTGATCCGGGCCACGCCCGAGAGCATCTTCTGGGCACCGCGCACATCGTCGAGGGTCACCTTCGGCAAGGAGTCACGTGTGCGGTAGCTCATGACGGCAAGTCTCCCAGTTCACGCCGGGTGGCTCCTCCCGGGACCACGGGTCGAGACTGGTTTGTGCAGCGCAGGTACGGGCGGCGCCCCGGCCGCGTACCCTGTCCCCCACACCGACGCCCCTCTCCATGAAGCGAGCCCACGGCCATGCCCACAACTCCGGACATGACGACCGCCAGTGACACCGGCCTTCTCGACACCCTGCAGCACCAGGTGGCAGTTTTCGCCCGCCGTGCCGAGCAGACCCGCCTCGGCGGCGTCGGCCAGGTCCGCAACTCCATGGACCGCGCGGCATATCTGCTGCTCAACCGCCTGGACAAGGAAGGCCCGATGGGCGTCAAGGCGCTCGCCGCGAGCATGGGCATCGACTCCTCGACGGTGACCCGCCAGGTCGCGCCGCTGGTCGACACCGGTCTCGTCAAGCGCACCTCGCACCCGGAGGACGGGCGCGCGGTGGTGCTCCAGCTGTCGCCGCGCGGCCAGGCGCGCCTGGACGAGGTGCGTTCGTCGCGGCGCTCGCTCATGGCGGAGCTGACCGAGGACTGGGAACCGGAGGAGCGCGAGAGCTTCTGCGCGCTCCTCACGCGCTTCAACTCCGCTCTCTCCGCACGCCAGTCCGCCCACGGCGGGGCGGTCGTGGAGCCGCAGGCCGACTGAGGCGCCGGTTCCGCACCGCCTGAGGCGCCGGTTCCGCACCGCGCGTGGCGCGCCGGAGCGGAACCCTCACCTCCGCGACCACCGGTCTCCCCTCCCGTGACTGAAGCCGGGATTCCGCTCGTCGCCCGTCCGCACGGCGGACAATCAGCCACCTCCCGCCTCTTGACCCGGCCCCGCGGCTGGCCTCAGATGAGACCGAAGTCCCCCTTCGGGAGGCGCGGTGCGCAGACGGCAGGCGTCCCAGAACGCCCGCCGTGCCCGGGAGTTCGAGGCGTTCGTCGCGGGCGCGGCAGGGCGGCTCCTGCATGCCGCGACGCTCCTCACCGCGGAGCCGCCGGACGCCAACCCACGCGCGCGGGCCCTCCTCACGGGCGCGCTCGCCCACACATACGCGAGCTGGGACCGGCTGCGCGGCGAGGACCCGTACGACCGGGCCCGCCAGCAGCTGGCCATCCGGTTCCTGCGGGCCGCGTGGCGGATGCACCGGGGCCACGGCGGGATCCTGGCGCGACTGTCCCCCCAGGAACGGCTCGTTCTCGTGCTGCGGCTCTACGAAGGGGTGGCCGAGGAACAGACGGCGGCGCTCCTCGCGCTGCCCACCGAGCGCGTCTCGGCCGTCTGCGCCCGCGCGATGGCCACCGTCCTGCACCCGCCGCGCGGCCCCGCGCCGAGCCGGGCCCTGGGCGAGGCGGCACCGTCATGAGCGTTCCGGCGCGGGGGATGGGCATTCCGGTGCGGGAGGCGGTGGCCTCATGAGCCAGCACGAGCGCAAGGAGAGCGCGGTCCGCCGCATCCTGGACGCCGCCCCGCCCTCCGTACCGCCCGAGCTCTACGAAGAGGCGGTGCGGCGCGGAGGGCACATCCTGCGGCGCCGGACGCTGCTGCGGCGCATCCTGTGGCTGCTGCTGTTCGCCGCCGCCGTGGCGTTCATCGTGTGGGCGGCGACCGTTCAGCCCTGGGTGGAGCCGCCGTCGGAGACGACTCCACCCGTGACGGGCTGGTAACACCCTTTGCCGATAGGGGGGTTCAGCCCAGGGCCTGCTGCAGGTCGGCGATCAGGTCGTCGGCCGACTCGATGCCCACGGAGAGGCGCACGAGGTCGGCGGGGACCTCCAGGGCCGAGCCCGCCACCGAGGCGTGCGTCATGCGGCCCGGGTGCTCGATCAGCGACTCCACACCGCCGAGGGACTCCCCGAGGGTGAACAGCTTCGCCTTGTTGCAGACCTCCACGGCGGCCTCCTCGCCGCCCTCGACCTGGAAGGACACCATGCCGCCGAACGCCCGCATCTGCTTGGCGGCGACCTCGTGGCCGGGGTGCTCCGGAAGGCCCGGGTAGAGGACGTTCGTCACGCGCGCGTGCCGGGTGAGCAGCTCGGCGACCTTCGTGGCGTTCTCGCTGTGCCGGTCCATGCGCACGGCGAGGGTCTTGATGCCGCGCAGGACCAGCCAGGCGTCGAAGGGCCCGGCGACCGCGCCCATCGCGTTCTGGTGGAACGCCAACTCCTCGCCCAGGGACGGGTCGTCGACGACGAGGGCACCGCCCACGACATCGGAGTGCCCGCCCATGTACTTCGTCATGGAGTGCACGACGACGTCGGCGCCGAGCGCGAGGGGCTGCTGGAGGTAGGGGCTGGCGAAGGTGTTGTCGACGACGAGGCGGGCCCCGGCGTCCTTGGCGATCTGCGCGACCGCGGTGATGTCGGTGATGCCGAGCAGCGGGTTGGAGGGGGTCTCCACCCAGATCGCCTTCGTACGGGGGGTCACGGCGGCCCGGACCGAGGCGGGGTCGGAGGTGTCGGCCACGGACCACTCCACGCCCCAGCGCGAGACGACCTTCGCGAAGAGCCGGAACGTGCCGCCGTACGCGTCGTTGGGGATGACCACGTGGTCACCGGGGCTGAGCAGCGTACGCAGGAGGCAGTCCTCGGCGGCGAGTCCGGAGGCGAAGGCGAGCCCACGGGTGCCCCCCTCCAGCGCGGCGAGGTTCTCCTCCAGGGCGGTGCGGGTGGGGTTGGCGCTGCGGCTGTACTCGTAGCCGCCGCGCAGTCCGCCGACGCCGTCCTGCTTGTACGTCGACACCTGATAGATGGGCGGAACGACGGCGCCGGTCAGCGGGTCGGCGGTGTTGCCCGCGTGGATGGCGACGGTCTCGAAGCTCTGGCCGGGGTGCGAGCTCTGGCTGCGGTGCGTATCGGTCATGCGGCCAGAGCGTAATGCGGCGGGGGCGTCCCGCGCCGGGCGAGGCGGCGGAAGGGCGGGCTCCGGGGGCGCAGGTTGGCCAATTGTCCGAGCAGTCTGGTTCGCTTGGAGGCATGGAGATTCTCTGGGTCCTGATGGCGGTGCTTCTGATGGGGGCGGCACTCGGTCCGTTCCTGCTGCGCAGGCGCGGGATCCGGCGGGTCGCCCCGGGCTCCCCGGACGCGGCGGACCCGGCGAACTACGGCTTCACGCGCCAGGAGGACCTCGACATCCGCGTCCCCGGCCCGGACGACGACCTCCTCGAAGTGCTCTCCCTGGTCCAGCGCACCCAGGACTGGCGGGCCGCCTCCCAGCTGCTCGCGGGCACCGAGGTCCACGGCGAGCGCCGCTGGCAGCGCGTCCAGGCGTTCGCGGGCGCGGCCTCCCTGGAGCTCCAGCAGCGCCCCGGCGGGGTCAGCGACACCCCCGGCGGGCAGTGGCTGCGGGTCTGGCGGGCGGAGGCGCCCAAGGACGCCGGGGGCGCGGCGGTGCACGCGGAGTTCCTGGTCCAGCAGGCGTGGCGCACGTCGACGCGCGGGACGGACGAGTTCCGCATCATCCTGGAGGAGGCGAAGGAAGCCTGCTCCCAGGCCGCTCTCCTCTCCCCCGGCGACCCCATCCCGTACATCATCGAGCTCTCCATCGCGCGCGGACTGGCGTACTCCCGCGAGGAGTTCGAGCAGCTGTGGCTGAAGATCCTCGACCGCGCGCCCGCGCACATGGGCGCGCATCTGGCGGCGCTGCACTACTGGTGCGAGAAGTGGCACGGCTCGCGGGACCTCGCGTACAACTTCGCGGAGGCGGCCGCGGCCCGCGCCCCGCAGGGCTCGCTCCTCGCCGCCCTCCCCCTCTTCGCGGTCCACGAGCACCTTCCGGAGGTGAACCTGGTCCGCGGCTTCTACCAGAGCGAGGTCGTGACGAAGGCGGTCGAGGGCGCCCTCTACGCGGTCCACTCCGCCCGCGCCGACGACCCGGTCCTCCCGCACGTACGCCACCTCCTGGTCCTCTTCCTGGTCCGCAGCGAGCGCTGGGCGGAGGCCATGAACCAGCTGCTCCAGGTGGACGGCCACGTCGGCGCGCTCCCCTGGACGCTCTCGGAGGACCCGGCGGCGGAGTACGCGGTCTACCGGGCCCTCGCGGTCGGCGGCTACGAGGCGAACGGGGGCAGCCCGGCGACGCTGCCGCACTGAGGATGCGGCGGCGCGGGTCGGTGGCGCGGGCCGGTCGACGGCCCCCCTCACCCGAAACGGCCTCCGGAATGCCCGCCACCCCCAAAACGTTGAAATGCGTGCACGTAGTGCCACGCCAAGCCAAGCAGCCCCTCCGGAGGACACCCCGATGCTCATCGGCCGCCGCAGCCCGCAGCTCCCCACCCAGGAGGAGGCCCTGAAGGGCCGCTCCACCCCCGAGTTCGAGGTGCCCTCCCGCCACACGGTGCTCGGCAACGCGCTCCTCGGCCCCTACCCCGACGGCCTGGAGGTCGCGGACTTCGCCCTCGGCTGTTTCTGGGGCGCCGAGCGCAAGTTCTGGGAGACCGAGGGCGTCTGGACGACGTACGTCGGCTACCAGGGCGGCTACACGGAGAACCCCTCGTACGAGGAGGTCTGCTCCGGCGTGACGGCCCACGCGGAGGCGGTCCGCGTGGTCTTCGACCCGACCCGCGTCTCGTACCCGGAGCTCCTGAAGCTCTTCTGGGAGTCCCACGACCCCACACAGGGCTTCCGCCAGGGCAACGACGTGGGCACGCAGTACCGCTCCGCGATCTACACCCACTCCCCCGCCCAGCAGACCGCCGCGGAGTCCTCCCGCGACGCCTACCAGAAGGTCCTCACGGCCTCGGGCCACGGCGAGATCACCACGGCCGTGCTCCCCGCCGCGGACCGCCCCTTCTGGCCTGCGGAGCCGTATCACCAGCAGTACCTGGACAAGAATCCGGCGGGGTACTGCGGGATCGGCGGGACGGGCGTCACCTGCCCGATCGGCGTGGCGCCCGCCGAGGGCTGAGCGGGACGGCGCCGGACCGCGAGTCGTGGCGGACCCGGCACCCCTCCGTGCCGCCCGTGGCGCACACCTTCCGCACGGTGTACGCCGCTGTGCCGCCCGGGAGAGGCGCCGGTTCTCCTCTACGGCGTCTGCCGCGCCGGCTCTCCTCTGCCCACAGCAGATCTGCCCCCAGCAGAGATCTCTTACGGTGGCGGCGCTCCGCGTCGACAGTGGTGGGGACGGTGGCGGTGACAGTGCCGCCCCACTGCGCGGAGGAGGTCCGTAGCGATGGCTCCACTGATCGACGATTGCGGCTGGGGACGCGGGTCCGGCCCGCGGGCCGAGGACGGGGACACGGCGCCCTCTCGGTTCGACGATCATCTCGCGGCCCAACTGCTCGCCCAGCGCATCGTGTTCCTCGGCACCCAGGTCGACGAGGTGTCCGCGAACCGGGTGTGCGCGCAGATGCTGCTGCTGTCCGCCGAGGATCCGCGGACCGACATCAGCCTGTACATCAACAGCCCGGGCGGGTCCGTGACCGCGGGCCTCGCCATCTACGACACCATGCGGCTCATTCCCAATGATGTCTCCACGCTGGCCATGGGGTTCGCCGCCAGCATGGGGCAGTTCCTGCTCAGCGTGGGGACCGCGGGGAAGCGGTTCGCGCTGCCCAACGCGCGGATCATGATGCACCAGCCGTCCGGGGGGATCGGCGGGACGACCGCCGACATCGCCATTCAGGCGGAGAACCTGGAGTTCGCGAAGACGACCATCGAGCGGATCACCGCCGAGCACACCGGCCAGACGGCCGAGACCATTTCGCGGGACGGGGACCGCGACCGGTGGTTCACGGCCGAGCAGGCCAAGGAGTACGGGATGGTCGACCGGGTCGTCGAGTCGCTGGCCGATGTGCGGCCCGCGGCGGGCAGCAAGCCGCGTATCGGACTGGGGGTCTGAGAGCCATGGGCAGCTACACCATTCCCAACGTCGTCGAGCGCACCCCGCAGGGCGAGCGGTCCTACGACGTCTTCAGCCGGCTCCTCAACGAACGCATCATCTTCCTCGGGACCGAGATCGACGACGGCGTCGCCAACGTCGTCATCGCCCAGCTGCTGCACCTGGAGTCCGAGAGCCCCGAGCGCGAGATCGCCATCTACATCAACTCGCCTGGTGGGTCCTTCACTTCGCTGATGGCCATCTACGACACGATGAGCTTCATCAGCGCCCCCATCTCCACCTTCTGCGTGGGGCAGGCCGCCTCCACCGCGGCCGTGCTGCTCGCCGGGGGTGACCCGGGGCGGCGGTTCGTGCTCGAGCACGCGCGGGTGCTGCTCGGGCAGCCCGCGAGCGGGGGATCACAGGGCACCGCGTCCGACCTCAGCCTGCAGGCCAAGGAGATGATGCGGATCCGGGCCCAGGTCGAGGAGGTGCTCGGGCGGCACACCGGGCACGACACCGGGACGCTGCGCGCCGACATGGACCGGGACAAGATCCTGACCGCCGAGGAGGCGGTGGCGTACGGGGTCGCCGATCAGGTGCTCAGCAGGCGGCAGTTGGGGGGCGGGGGCGCCGCCGGCACGTATGCCGCCTGACCGGCACGTATGCCGCCTGAGAGTCACCGTCGGCATGCCCGCCGTCATGCCACCAGCGAGAGCCTGACCTCTCCCTGACGGGAGCGGGACACGGGTGTGCGGGACACCGAGGTGCGCGAGAGCGGAGTGCGCGAGAGCGACGTGCGGGACACCGACGTACGCGGTGCCGCCGCACGGTCGCGGCGGTCGTACCGCGCCTGGGCCAGGCTCACCAAGTCGCCCTGGACCAGGCCCAGGAGGTCGGCCAGGCTCAGGCCGAGCGCCTGGGCCGCGGCCGCCAGGACCTCGGACGACGCCTCCTTGAGGCCGCGCTCGACCTCCGAGAGGTACGGCATCGAGATGCGGGCGGCCTCGGCCACCTCCTTCAACGTCCGCTTCTGCGCCTTCCGTTCGCGGCGCAGGACGTCGCCCACCAGGTCCCGCCAGAGCGGTTCCTTCGGAGGCTTCTCGGCCTGTTCCTCCGAGGGCTTCCCGGTCAGTCGGCGCGGGCCGGTGGCCGGGCGCAGGGGGATGATCCGGGCGGCTCGGTCCGGCGAGCCCGACTGGTGCGGCGCGTGGCTGGTCACCCTCTCAGGGTAGGAGCCATGGCCCCCGTACGGCAGTGATCAGGGTTCCGCCCCCGGCGAAACCCCGGCGAAACCCCGATGGCGGGACCGGCGGCAGAAGGGGTCAGGAACCGCTGCCGTACGGCTTCGTGATGATCTCCAGGACGTGGCCGTTCGGGTCGTCCCAGTACACGCCCCGGCCGCCGTCGTTCGTGTTGATCTCGTTCACGCGCGTGTGCATGGGGTCGGCCCAGTACGTCAGGCCCGCGTCCTTGATGCGGCCGAAGATCGCGTCGAACTCCTCGTCCGCGACGATGAACGCGTAGTGCTGGGGCGTGATCGGCTCGTCGGCGGACACCTCCATGTAGTCGAGGGCGACTCCGTTCGCCGTGACGACCGGCAGGAACGGGCCGTACTGCGGGGCGACTTCGAGGCCCAGCAGATCGGCGGCGAAATGTGCCGACGCCTTCTTGTCGTGGGCGGCGACGATGGTGTGGTTCAGCTCGACGGACATGGTGCGTGCCTCCTTCGGCGGCCACTGTGCTTGCTGCTTGCTGCTTGCTGTGCACCGACAACGCTAGGGCGGAGACGGGGAGTTGCCATCCTCCCAACGGTCCCCGCCCCTTGCTCCGCGCGTCCTAGACCCCTGGTCGGAGACCGGATCAAGCCACCCGGCCCACAGCCGCCGGGCTCACACCCACCGGGCCTACGGTCAGCGCGCGAGCGTCGCCCGCAGCGCCGCCGCCGTCCGCCGCGCGTCGTAGTCCTCGGCCACACCGTCCACGAACATCATGTTGCCCCTGATGTGGTCCGTGCGCAGCCGCACGATCTCCTGGTACGCGGCGGACGCGTACCACTCCTTCAGGGAGCCCATGTCGGGGAACTCGACGACGATCATGTCGCCCGCCCACTCCCCCTCCACGACCTCGGACGTGCCGCCGTGCACGAGGAAGCGGCCCCCGTACGGGCCGAAGGTGTCCTGGACCCGCTCGATGTACGTCACGATGTCCTCGTTCATCGTGGTCGGGAACAGGTTGCAGATGACGTACGCGCTCATGGCAGATCCTCCTGCACCGGGGAAGTCCGTCGGCGCCGTGCCGATGACTGAGATCGTGCCCTGGTGCGGGAGGACCGTCGATTACTTCGGCGGTAATCAACCGACCGGCCGGCCAGCCGACAGGCCGACCGGCCAACCGGCCGACAGGCGGCGTCAGTTGATCGTCGCCGCGTCGATCACGAAGCGGTAGCGGACGTCGCTGGCGAGGACCCGCTCGTACGCCTCGTTGATCTGGTCCGCGCGGATCAGCTCGATCTCGGAGCCGAGGCCGTGCTCGGCGCAGAAGTCCAGCATCTCCTGGGTCTCGGCGATACCGCCGATCATCGAACCGGCGAGGGTCTTGTTGCCGCCGATGAGCGAGAAGAGGTTGAGGGAGACCGGCTCCTCGGGGGCGCCGACGTTCACCAGGGCGCCGCCCGTCCTGAGCAGCCCCAGGTACGCGCCGAAGTCCAGCGGCGCGGAGACCGTGGAGACGATCACGTCGAAGGAGCCGGCGAGCTCCTCGAAGGTCTTCGGGTCGCTGGTCGCGTAGTAGTGGTCGGCGCCCAGCTTCAGGCCGTCGTCCTTCTTGCGCAGCGACTGGGAGAGGACGGTGACCTCTGCGCCCATCGCGTGCGCGATCTTGACGGCCATGTGGCCGAGGCCGCCCAGGCCGATCACGGCGACCTTCTTGCCGGGGGCGGCGCCCCAGTGCTTGAGCGGGGAGTACGTGGTGATGCCCGCGCACAGGAGGGGTGCGGCGACGTCCAGGGAGAGGCCGTCGGGGATGCGGACGGTGAACGCCTCGTCCACGACGACGTGCGTGGAGTAGCCGCCGTAGGTGGGCTCGCCGTCCTTGCCGATGGCGTTGTACGTGCCGACGTTGCCGCCGGTGCAGTGCTGCTCGAGGCCCGCCTTGCAGTTGTCGCACTCGCGGCAGGAGTCGACGAGGCAGCCGACGCCCACGCGGTCGCCGACGGCGAACTTGGTGACGGCGGGGCCGACCTCCGTCACGACACCGGCGATCTCGTGGCCGGGGACCATCGGGTAGATGCCCTCGCCCCAGCCGTCCTGGGCCTGGTGGATGTCGGAGTGGCAGATCCCGGCGTACTTGATCTCGATGCGCACGTCCGTCGCGCCGACCGGGCGGCGCGGGATGGTGGTGCGCTCCAGCGGGGCCTTGGCGGAGGGGGCCGCCCAGGCGGCGACGTGGGTGTTCGGGGTGGTGCGGGTGGTGGCGTTCGTCGAGGTGCTCATGCGTCGAGCCTGCCAAGGACACGGGCGGTCACCCAGGTCTCCGTTCTGCCTACGACCAGCGGTCCTACTACTGGTGGGGTCAGGTTCGACGGCGTACGACCTTGGATACTGGAAGTCATGAAGCCCACCGAGAACCCGGGCACGCCGGGCACCCCGGGAAGCCCCGGCACCCCCGCGGCCCCGGAAAGCCCCGGCACCCCCGCGACCCCGGGAACCCTGGACCGCCGCGCCGAGCTCAGCGAGTTCCTGCGCACCCGCCGGGCCCGCCTGAAGCCCTCGGACGTCGGCCTCCCGGACTTCGGCAGGCACCGCAGGGTCCCGGGCCTGCGCCGCGAGGAGCTGGCGCAGCTCGCCGGGGTCTCGGTGGCCTACTACACCCGGCTCGAGCAGGGCAACGGCCGCAATGTCTCGGTGGAGGTCCTGGACGCGATCGCGCGGGCGCTGCGGCTGACCGACGCCGAGCACGCGCACCTCACACATCTGGCGAAGCCGCCGCAGCACAAGAAGAAGAAGCAGGTGCGCCCGCAGCAGCAGGTGCGGCCCGCGCTGCGGCAGCTGCTCGACGCGATGGAGGGCGTCCCGGCGTACGTCGTGGGGCGGCGCGCGGACATCCTCGCGTGGAACCGGCTCGCGGCGGCGCTCTTCGGCGACTGGGGCGCGCTGCCCGCGCAGGAGCGGAACTGGGCGCGGCTCTGCTTCCTCGACCCGGCCATGCGGGACCTGTTCGTGGACTGGGACAAGAAGGCGTCGGACATCGTCAGCCATCTGCGGATGGACGCGGGCTGCTATCCGAACGACCCGCAGCTGGCCGCGCTCGTCGGCGAACTGTCGCTCAAGAGCGAGGAGTTCAGGTCGCTGTGGGCCACCCATGACGTGCGCGAGAAGGGGCACGGGGTGAAGCGGATGCACCACGGCCTGGTGGGCGAGCTGGTGCTCTCCTTCGAGACGCTGCGCCTGCCCGACGACCACGACCAGTCCCTGATCACGTACCACGCGGAGCCGGACTCGTCCTCGGCGGAGGCGCTGCGGCTGCTGTCCAGCTGGGGTGCGGACGCGAGCCGGGCGGGGGCGGAGCAGCGGCAGGCGTGACCTTCGCGCAGCACCGGACACATCCCAGGACCAGGCCAGGACTCAGTCCCGCACCCCCAAGTCCTCCCGCATCAGCCTCCGCATCCCCGCCAGCGGCACCTCCGCCGCCTTGAGGTCGAGCAGCGCGGCCTGCGCCGACTCGCCCTCCGCCGGCATGCCGCGGTCGATCCGCTTGGCCGCCGCGTCCATGCCCGCGAGGACCTTGTTCAGCTCGCGCGAGGCCGCGAGGATCCGTTCCGGGACGATCATCTGGGCCTCGGCGTAGCGGTCCCGGAAGTCCCGGCGGGCCTCTTCGAGGCGGGTGCGGTCCTCGTCGGTGTAGACGCCGTCGCGGAGGCGGTGCAGGGCGTCCTTGAGGAGGGTGTGAAACAGCTCCGAGGCACGGTTCATCGCCGTGTACGCGGCCCTGCGTTCCTCGAACGTCCGCCGCCGTTCGGCGAGTTGGGCCTCGGCGGCCCGCTCCCGCGCGTTGAAGCGCTGCGGCAGCAGGGCGCCGAGCAGCGCGCCGCCCACCCCCGCCGCCGCGGTGATCGCGGCCGCTATCGCTTCTGCCATACGGGGACCCTAGCGGCGACCGTCACCCGCCCCCCGGTGCCCCCTGCGGGCCCAGGGCGGGAGCTCAGCCGCTACGGCTGGTACGGCGGCGCCGCGCCCCAGTTCCACGCCGGGACCGGCTGGTCCGTGGGGCGGGTCGCGTCGGGGCCCGAGAAGTAGACCGCCAGGCGGGTGCCCCACTCCACGTAGGCGACGAAGGCCGAGCGGAACTCCGCGTCCGTCGGGAGGCCCGCCTCGTCCGCCGCGTCCTGGATCAGGTTGACCCAGCGGCGGCGCTGCGGCTCCGTGATGGACTTGCCGAAGTGCTGGGCGACCATGTGTGCGTGGCCACCGCTGCCGCTGTCGCCGCCGCTGCCTCCGTGGCCGTCCGAGTAGGCCGTGGGGCCGCCGAAGACCTCGCCGAGCCAGAGCGCCACGTGCTCGGCGTGCTCGGGCGGGAGGTCCGCGAAGAGCGGGGAGAGCAGGTCGTCCCGCAGGACCTTCTCGTAGAAGATGCCGGTGAGGCGGGTGAAGGACTCCGCGCCGCCCGCCCAGGCGAACAGCGTCGGTGTGGACGCGCCCGTGCCGCGCACCGCCGTCGGCGTGTAGTGGCGCATCTCCTCGATGTTCTCGACGTACGGCCGGATGTGCGCGAAGAACTCCTTGAAGCGCTCCGAGCCGCGGAAGCCCTCCATGTGGTCCTTGGTGGAGGTCCAGGTGATGCGCAGGACGTAGTGCTCGAAGTCCTCCTCGCAGCGCGTCAGTTCATAGTCGACGCACTCCGGCGCCGCGGCGAGCGGGACCGCGGCGTGCGTGTAGGCGGCGAGGAACTCGGCGGAGCGGTCGGCGGGGATGCGGTAGCGGATGTACTCGACGGTGTGCGGGGGCGTGGTGGTCATGGGGCGTCGGTGTCCTCTTCCGTGGGAGCGGGGGAAGCAGCAGGGGGCGTCGCCGCGCTGTTCGTTCCCCAGTCCCACAGCGCCTGCAGGACCGGGCCCAGGTCGCGGCCCCGGGGCGTGAGTTCGTAGGTGACCGTGGAGGGCCAGCCGGGGGTACGGGTGCGCCGGGCCGCTCCGGCCGAAACCAGCTGGGCCAGCCGCTCCGTGAGCACCTTGTCCGACAACTCCGGCAGGGCGGACGCCAGTTCGCTGTACGCGTAGGCGTCGCCCCGCAGCATTTCGCGCACCACGAGCGTCGTCCACCGCCCGCGCAGCGCCGCCAGGGTGACCTCCACCGGGCAGCCGGGGTCGGGCGCCGTGACCCGGGCCCGGGGGTCGTCGGGCAGGCCGGCCGCCCCACGGCTTACCGTTCGGTGAGCTGCGACGGCTCCTCCTACCGTGTCCCCCATGAGGACCACTCCCCTTCCCGCCCGCGCCGAAGACGTCCCGACCGCGTTCGCCGAGCGCTTCAACAGCGGCGATCCGCGGGCCGTCGCCGAACTGTACGAGGCGGATGCCGCCTTCGTTCCCGAGTCCGGGGCCACGGTGCACGGGTCCCCGCGGATCGCCGAGGCGAACGCGCCCTTCCTCGGACTCGGCCTGCCGATCTCCGTGCGCCCGCGGCAGGTGCACGTCGCCGGTGACATCGCGCTCCTCGTCGTCGACTGGGAGATCGCGGGCGCCGTGCGCGCCACCGCCACGGACGTGGCACGGCGCGGCACCGACGGGTACTGGCGATACGTGATCGACAGCCCCTTCGGCGCCGCGCCGTCAGCCGGCGACGGAAGCGCGGACTACGTGCCGCAGTAGCGGACTACTTGCCGTAGTACGCGTCATAGATCGACACCGTCGACCTGTTCCCCTTCTTGTCCGTGACCTTGGCGCGGAACGAGATCCCCTTGCCCTGCGCCGGGTTCCGCACGGAGACCTTGCCGCCCGCGACCGTGTGCTTCTGCCACGTCTGCCCGGCGTCGTACGACACGTACACCGCGAGGGACTTGAGGCTGCCCGCCTGTGCCGCCGCGCCCTGGATCGTCACCGGGACCTTCTGGGTCGCGCCCGCCGGGGCCCGGCTCGCCAGGTCCAGGGCCGGGGTGAAGCGGACGGTGGAGACCGGGAGTTGGGCGTGCTGCGTCTTCTTCGAGCGGAACGTCCAGCTCGCGTCGATCCGGGTCGAGGCCGCCGCCACCTGCGCGGTCCGCTTGATGGACGTCGACAGCTTGTACTCGGCGTCCGCCGCCGGGACCTTGAAGGCGGCGCGGCCGGTCAGCGGATCCGCGTTCTCGCCGATCTTGGCGCCATTGCGGTAGAGACTTGTCTTCACCGACGCGTACAGGGAGCCGCCCGAGTGGCCCTTCCCGTCGGCGAAGACCGGAAGGGAGCCGGCCAGGAGGTCGCCCTCACGGAAGACGCCCATGTCGGGGCCGAGCCGGGGGCCGAAGACGCCGACGTTGAACGTCTTCTCGTACGTCCGGCCCGGCTCGAAGGTCTGCGGATCCCCGAGCGTGTAGGCCGCCTCGATCAGCGGGAGGCCGTCCGGGCCCTGGCCGCCGTACTGTTCGAAGTCCAGGCCCCACGTGGCCTTGTCGGGCGTGGACACATGCAGCGTGCGGGGACCGGGGAGCTTCTGCTCGGTGACCGTCATGACCCCGGCGCCCTTGCCCACCTCGCCGGACGCCCACAAGCCGCCCGTCTTGCCCGGGACGGAGGCGCCGAGGCCGACCTTGACGGTGGCGAACTCGGCCGCCTTCAGGTGCCGGGTGTAGCCGGTGGCGAACTCCTTGACCGGGCCGCCGACCGCCACGTCGTACTCGGAGTCCGTGCCCTTCGTCCAGGCACCGCCGAACGCCTGCGCAAGGCCCTCGTCGACGGGCGGGCCCAGGTGCGCGGTACCGAAGTAGTCGAAGGAGCGGAGCCCGACCGTCGAGATGAGGCCCGAATTCTCGTTGGCGAAGTAGGAGTAGGTGGCCTCGGCGGAGGACGGCTTCGCGGCCGTGTCGGGGACGGTGACATCGACCGGCTCGGCCTTGCGGGCGTCGACCGTCACCGTGGCGTCCTTGGTGACGCCCAGCTTCGGCTGGACCAGCCAGTCGGCGCCCTTGGTCTCGTCGGCCGGGTCCCCGATGACGATGGTGTCGAAGAGGTAACCGCCCTTGGGCAGCCGGACCTTGACGGTGCCGGACGCGTCGGACGGGAAGAACTCCCGGCCCTCGCCGAGCCCGGACATGCCGCGCAGGAACGCCGCGTAGTACGGCGCGGGCCTGCCGTCGCGGCCGATGAACTTCAGCGTCACGTCGTACGACTCGACCTCGCGGTCGACCGCGGCCGCCGTGCGCACCGACTGGCCGCCGCCGCTCGCCACGATGTACGCCGTGTAGCCGCCGTCGACCGTGCCGCCCAGCTTCGAGTCGGCGGTCACCTCGACCGACGCCGTGCCGCCGGCCGGGACGGTGATCCGCTTGGCCCCCAGGGTGAAGAAGCCGGGGGGCGCCGGCTTGCCCCGGGGGTCGGTCGCCGTCGCCGTCAGGTCGAGCGTGACGTCCTTGGCGCCGACGTTGCGGTACGTGGCCTTCTTGGTGACCGGCTTGTCGTCGGTGTGCGGCCACGCCTGCGTGCCGAGGCTCACCGACACCGGCTCGGCGAACACGCTCTGCTTGATCGCCCGGTCCACGGCGATCCGGCCCGAGCCCTGCTCGAACGCCGAGTACGGGCCGCCCTTCGCGGAGGCGGTGAGCGCGCCCTTCAGCTCGGCGTACTTCCAGTTGGGGTGCTGCTGCTTGAGCAGCGCGGCGGCGCCCGCGACATGCGGAGTGGCCATCGACGTACCGGAGATCGTGAGGTAGCCCTCCGGGTTCTGGCCGACCTCCCTGTCGATGACGCTGCCCGGGGCCGCGGCGGCGGTGATGTCCACGCCGGGCGCCGTCACATCGGGCTTGACCGCGCCGTCGCCTAGGCGCGGGCCCTGGCTGGAGAAGGGGGCCAGCTTGTCGTTGTCGTCGACGGCGCCGACGGTGAGCGCGGCGTCCGCGCTGCCCGGGGAGCCGACGGAGCCGGGTGCGCCGTCGTTGCCCGCCGCGACGGCGAAGAGGATGCCCTGGTCGGCGGAGAGCTTGTTGACGGCCGCTTCGAGCGGGTCGATGCCGGGGGTGTCGGTGCCGCCCAGGCTGAGGTTGACGACGTCGGCCTGCCGGGACGCCGCCCAGTCCATGCCCGCGATGATCCCCGAGTCGTCGCCGTAGCCCCCGTCGTTGAGGACCTTGCCGCTCAGGAGCTTGGCGCCGGGCGCCACCCCCTTGAACCTGCCGCCCGACTTCGCGCCCGTACCGGCGCTGATCGAGGCGACGTGCGTGCCGTGGCCGAAATGGTCCTTGGCGTCGGTGGATGTCGAGAAGTTCTTCTCCGCGACGACCTGGTCCTTGAGGTCGGGGTGCGTCGCGTCCACACCCGTGTCGAGGACCGCGATCCTGACGCCCTTGCCGTCGTACCCGGCCTGCCACGCCTTCGGGGCACCGATCTGCGGCACGCTCTTGTCGAGGCTCGCCTTGCGCGTCCCGTCCAGCCACAGGTGCGCGATGCCGGACGCGGCGCCCGTGGCACCGTCGCCGTTCTCGCTCGTGACGGCCTTCCACAGGTCGGCCGCGTCCTGCCGGGAGGTCATGACGGCGTCCGCGTTCAGGGTCTTCAGGGTGTGGCGCACCGTCGTGTCACCGGCGGCGCGTACCCTCGCGCGCGCCCGCTCGGCGTCCGCACCCCGGTAGCCGACGATCACCTTCAGGCCCTTCTTCTGGGCCACCCGGTTCGCCTTCCTGCTCAACTCCGTGACGTCGAACAGGCGTTGGTCGACCTGTCCCGCGGCCACCAGGCGCTGGGCGTCGAAGGGCAGGACCAGCGTGTGACCCCCGGCGGTGCGACGGGTCTGCACGGGTATGCGCTCGCGCCCCTCGGCCCGGTCGACGCCGACGACCCGGCCCTTCGCGTCGAGGGCGACGCGGTCCCCCGTGATCAGGGTGACGCGCTGCCTGACGGTCCCGTCCCGCGCCCCGCTCCGGGGCTCGCCCTGGGGCGTCTTCTGGGTCGTCTTCTGGGCCGCGCCGCCCGGGGCGGCGCCGGTGTCCCTGGCAGCGGCCACCGACGACGGGCCGGTCATGCCCGCGGTGAGCGCCACGGCCGCGGCCGTGGCGACGGTGGCCGCACACGCTCTGCGGACACTCCGAAGTCTCTCCATTCCGTTCACTTGTCTGCGCAAGTCTCCCCCTGGAGATGAAGGGGCGGTCCCGCCCCTCGGAGCCCGCAGTATGCCGAGGGGCGAACATCTGCTCAATAGTGAGACAGAAGTGCAGAATTGGCATGGATGATTCCAGTTCCCCGCGAACTGGCTTGAATGTGATGCACCCTCAATTTCCTTGGCCCGCACCCTCATCGGGGTGCGGGCCAGGGACAATCTCTACTTTCCGTAGTACGCGTTATAGATCGACACCGTCGACCTGTTCCCCTTCTTGTCCGTGACCTTGGCGCGGAACGAGATCCCCTTGCCCTGCGCCGGATTCCGCACGGAGACCTTGCCGCCCGTGACCGTGCGCTTCTTCCACGTCCTGCCGTAGTCGTAGGACACGTACACGGAAAGGGACTTGAGGCGGGAGCCCGCCGCCGCGCCCTGGACCGCCACCGGCACCTTCTGGGTCACACCCGCCGGAGCCCGGCTCGCCAGGTCCAGGGCCGGGGTGAAGCGGGCCGTGGAGACCGGGAGCGTCGCCGAGGCCGCCTTCTTGGAGCGGAAGGTCCAGCTCGCGTCGACGCGCGACGAGGCCGTCGCCACCTTCGCCGAGCGCTTCGCGGTCGCCGTCAGCCGGTACGCGGCGTCCGCCGCCGGGACCTCGAAGCCCTCGCCGGTCAGCGGGTCGTCGTTCTGGCCGATCTTGGTGCCGTTGCGGTACAGGACCGTTCTGGCCGAGGTGGTGCGGGAGCCGCCGTCGTGGTTCTCGCCGTCGGCGAAGAGCGGGAGGTCGCCGCCGAGCAGGTCGCCCGTGCGGAAGACGCCGTTGTCGGCGTCGACGCGGGGGCCGAACACCCCGACGTTGAGGGTCTTCTCGTAGGTCCTGCCCGCCGCGAAGCGCTGCGGCGGGTACATCTCGTAGCCGCCGACGACGTCCGGGTCGCCGTTCTCGTCGAGCCCCGCGGTCTGCTCGAAGAACAGGCCCCAGCGCGCCTTGTCGAGGGTGGACACATGCACGGTGCGGGTGCGCGGCAGCTTCTGGTCGGGCATCATCTTCGCGACGTCGCCCCCGCGGCCCACGTACCCGGCGGTCGAGAGGTTGCCCTTCACCCCCGGGGCCGAGGCGCCCATACGCACCTTGAGGGTGGCGAAGTCGGCGGCCCTGAGGTGACGGGTGTAGCCGGTCGGGAGCTTCTTCGCGGGGCCGCCGAGGATCATGGAGTACTGGGTGTCCGCGTCCGTGACCCAGTCGCCGAGCCACTGCACTTCGAGGCCGGAGACCGGCGGGCCGAGGTGGGCGGTGCGCAGGCTGCGGAAGGTGTTCAGGTCCGGGCCCGTGGAACCGCCCAGGTACGAGTAACGGACTTCCGCCCACGCCTTCTTGGCGTTCTTGACCGGCGCCGTGATGTCGACCGGCTCGGCCACGCGGGCGTCGACGGTGACCGTCGTCCTCCCGCGCACGTCGAGCTTCGGCTGGACCAGCCAGTCCACGCCCTTGTCGGCGTTCCTCGGGTCGACGTTGACCGTGCTGTCCATCACGTAATGGCCCTTGGGCAGGCGCATCCTGATGGTGCCGGACTTGTCGTACGGGAAGTAGTTGCGCTCCTTCTCCAGGCCGGAGGCGGCGTACAGGTCCGTGGAGTAGTGAGGCGTCGGCTGCCCGTCGCGGCCGAGGAACTTCAAGGTCACGTCGTACTTCTCGATCTCGTTGTCGACCGAGGCCGTCGTGCGCACCGTCTGCCCGCCGCCGCTCGCCACGACGTACGCCGAGTAGACGCCGTCGTGCCCCGTGCCCCGCCCGGGGTCCGCGGTCAGATCGACGGCGGCCGTGCCGCCCGCCGGGACGGTGACCTTCTTCGCGCCGAGCCTGAAGAACCCGGCCGGGGCCGGGGCGCCCTTCGGGTTCAGACCGCTCACCGCGAGGGAGAGCGTGATGTCGTCCTTGCCGACGTTGCGGTACGTGACCTTCTTGGTGACCGGCTTGTCGTCGGTGTGCGGCCAGCGCTGCGTGCCGAAGGAGACGGAGACCGGGTCGGCAATCACCGACTGCTTGACCGCCCTGTCCACGGCGACGCGGCCCGAACCCTGCTGGAACGGCGTGTACGTGGCGCCCGGCCTGGTGGACGCGGTGAGCGCGCCCTTCAGCTCGGTGGCCGTCCACTTCGGGTGCCGCTGCTTCAGCAGGGCGGCGGCGCCCGCGACGTGCGGAGTGGCCATCGACGTACCGGAGATCGTCAGATAGCCCTTCGGCTTCTGGCCCACCTCCTTCTCGATGACGCTGCCCGGAGCGGCGGCCGCCGTGATGTCCACGCCGGGCGCCGTCACATCGGGCTTCACCGCGCCGTCGCCCCGCCGCGGGCCCCGGCCCGAGAAGTCCGCGAGCCGGTCCCGGCCGTCGACGGCACCGACGGTGAGCGCGGCGTCGGCGGTGCCCGGGGAGGCGAGGGTCCCGGGCCCGCCGCCGTCGTTGCCCGCCGCGACCGCGAAGAGGATCCCCCGGTCGGCGGAGAGCTTGTTCACCTCCGCCTCGAGCGGGTCGAGGTCCGGGGTGTCCGCGCCGCCGAGGCTGAGGTTGACGATGTCGGCGCCCTGGTCGGCCGCCCACTCCATGCCCGCGATGATCTGCGAGTCCTCGCCGGAGCCCGCGTCGTCGAGCACCTTGCCGCTCAGCAGCCTCGCCCCCGGGGCGACGCCCTTGAACTTCCCGCCCGACGTGGCCCCCGTACCGGCCGCGATGGACGCGGCGTGGGTGCCGTGGCCGTAGCGGTCCTTGGCGTCGGCGGCCGAGGAGAAGTTCTTCTCGGCGGCGACCTGGCCCTTGAGGTCCGGGTGGGTCCCGTCGACCCCCGTGTCGAGGACGGCGACCTTGACGCCCTTGCCGTCGAGCCCGGCCGCCCACGCCTTGGGCGCGCCGATCTGCGGGACGCTCTTGTCGAGGGCCGCCCTGCGCACGCCGTCGAGCCAGACGCGGCCGATGCCGGCGGCGGTGGTGCGCGCGCCCTGCCCGGCGTCGGCCGTCAGCGCCCGCCACAGCTCGGCGGCGTCCTGCCGCGGCGTGGTCAGGGCCTGTGCGTTCAGGGACTTCAGGGTGCGGCGGACGGTGGTGTCCCCGGCGGCGCCGACCCGGGCGCGGGCCGTTCTGGCCGCGGTGCCGCGCGCCGCTCCCTGATAGCCGACGATGACCTTCAGGCCGTCCTTCTGGGCCGCGCGGTTCTCCTTCTTGCTCAACTCCGTCACGTCGAACAGGCGTTGGTCGATCTTGCCGGTCGCGATGAGCCGCGCCGCGTCGGCGGGCACCACCAGCGTGTGGCCCTGAACGCTTCGTGTGTGCACGGCCATGCGCTCACGGCCCTTGGCCCGCTCGACGTGCAGGAGGCGGCCGGTGCCGTCGAGGACGGCTCGGTCGCCGGTGATGAGGGTGATGTGGGACTTCGGGGAGCGGTCGGCATGGCTGCTGTGGCTGCTGTGGCTGTCGTAGCTGCTCTGGCCGCTGTGGCTGCTCTGGCCGCTGTGGCTGCTCTGGCCGCCATGGCCCATGTGCCGCGCGGCCTCCGGCCCCGCCGACGCCGAGCCGCTCGTGCCCGCCGCCAGCGCCACCGCCACGGCTGCCGCGACGGCCGCCCCGCCCGCTGTCTTCACTTCTCTGCGCAACTCTCCCCCTGGAGACGAGATTTCGGGGTTGTCCCCCTTCATCTGTCCGCGGTGGGGCGTGAGTTCCGCTCAGTGGTGAGGAAGAAGTTCAGTGGTGAGGAGGAGCCGCCCCTCCCGGACCGTCACGACCCGCGGCACCCGGCGGGCGATCTCACGGTCGTCCGTGACCAGCACATAGGTCAGTCCGAGCTCCCGCCAGGCGCCGTCGAGCAGCTCCATGACCTCGTCGCGCGTGGCCGGGTCGAGATCGCCGGCGGGCTCGTCGGCGAGCAGCACCTTCGGGCGCTTGACCAGGGCGCGGGCGATCGCGACCCGCCGCTGCTGGCCGTCGGTGAGCTCGGCGGGCAGCCGGCGGCGGCGCTCCGCGAGGCCCACCGACTCCAGGGCGTCGGCGGCCCGTTCGCGGCGGGCGGCGGGCCCGAGGCCGAGCGGCACGAGCGCCGTCTCGACGTTCTCCTCGGCGCTGAGCGTGGGGACGAGCCCGAAGGACCGGAAGACGAACCCGATCGACTCGGCGCGCACCCGGCTGAGCCGGGCCTCGGGCAGCGCGGCCAGGTCGGTCCCGTCGAGTTCGACGCGGCCCGCCGTGGGCCGGTCGAGCCCGCCGAGCACCTGGAGGAGCGTGGACTTGCCGCCTCCGGCCGGGCCCTGGACGACGAGCCGGTCGCCGTCGCCGACGACCAGGTCGACGCCCGCCAGCGCGTCGACCGTGCCCTCGCCCCGGCGGTACTGCTTGGTGACGCCGCTGAGCTGGTACATGGCCGCGAAGGTAGGAGAGCGCGATGACGAAGGCGTAAGGCGGCGCTGAGAGCGCGATGAGAAACGCGAGCGGCCCGCACCCCGGTCGGGGTGCGGGCCGCTTCCTGTGCGTGCTCGGGGCGCGGTACGGGCCGCTTCCCGTGCGCGCTCGGAGCGGGGCGGCTCAGACGGCCGAACCCGCCTTCCACTGCGCCCAGTCCATGTTCCAGCCGTTGAGGCCGTTGTCCGGGGCGACGGTCTTGTCGCCGGTGTTGCGGATGTCGACGACGTCACCGGTGATCGAGTTGTCGTAGAACCAGGCGCCCGGCGTGCCCTTGTCGCCCGCGCCCTTGGCGTCCTGGAGGCCGACGCAGCCGTGGCTGGTGTTGGCCGTGCCGAAGATGCCCTTGCCCCAGTAGTTGCCGTGGATGAACGTGCCGGAGTTCGACAGGCGCATGGCGTGCGGGACGTCCTTGATGTCGTACTCGCCCTTGCCGTCGTCGTCGGTGAAGCCCACCGTCGCGCCGTTCATCCGGGTCTCCTTGAACTTCTCGGAGATCACCATCTGGCCCTTGTACGTCTTGTTCTCGGGCGAACCGGCGGAGATCGGGATGGTCTTGACGACCTTGCCGTCCCGCGTGACCTTCATGGTCTTGGTCTTGGCGTCGACGACCGAGACCTGGTTGCGCCCGATCTTGAAGGTGACGGTCTTCTCCTGGACGCCGGTGACCCCGTCGGCTCCCTCGACGCCGTCCAGGTCCAGCTTCAGCGTGACCGTGGAGTTGGCCTTCCAGTACTGCTCGGGCCGGAAGTCCAGGCGGTTGCCGCCGAACCAGTGGCCGACGACCTCCTGGTTGCTGGTGGAGCTGACCTTGATGTGGGACTGGACGTCCTTCTTGTTGGTGATCGCCTTGTCGAAGTTGATCGACACCGGCATGCCCACGCCGACGGTGGAGCCGTCTTCCGGGGTGAAGTTCGCGATGAAGCTGTTGGCCTTCGAGACCGTCGTGAACGACGCGTTCTCGTGCGCCTTGCGGCCGTCGGAGTCCTTGGCGGTGGCGACGATGGTGTACTTCGTCGCCCGCTCCAGCTGCTTGGCGGGCTGCCAGCTCTTCTTGTCGCCGGATATCTGCCCGGAGACGACGGTCCCGGCGTCGGTCTTCATCGTGACGTCGGTCAGGGTGCCGTCGCTCACGGTGACCTTGGCGTCACTGTTGATGCTCGCGTTGCCGGAGCCGTTCTTCGGCGAGATCTTGATCTGTGCGGCGGAGGTCTTCTTGGCCGCGGCCTCGTCGACCTGGTTCTGCGACTCCTTGCCGCCGGAACCGCCGTCGTCGCCGTCGCCGCTGCTGCAGGCCGAGAGCACCAGGACGCCGCCGACCAGGGCGGACACGGCCGCTATCCCCTTGTGCCGACCGGTGCGCCGACCGCGCGGGCGCCTACTGTCCGTCATCACACGCTTCTCCATCGTTGCCGAATCCCCAACCCCGAGAGTCCCCGCAACCCCGCATAACGCATTGCCGGATCATCCCGTTCCATTACTGCCGAAGATGTGGGGAACGCCACGTCGTGCGATGCCCCGGTGACGGCCGTGCACCCCTGAGACGACGGAACCCCAGGCGCCGGTTTCCGCACCTGGGGTCACATCCACCTCACGGATGACTCAGACCGACCCCGAGCGCACTCCTCGCGCCTCTTCCCGCTCTTCGGCGTCTTCTTGCTCTGCTACTTCTTCTGCGTACCCCACCGCGCCTTCGTCTCCCTCATCATCCTCGTCGGGATCCCAGTCGGGCGAATCGGGGTCGTAGTCGATCAGTTCGCTGCTCCAGGACGCCTGGGTGAGCTCCACCCCCGGGATGTCGCTCACCAGGTCGAAGGGGTCGACGAGATAGGCGAGCGCCTCGGCCTCGTCCTCCTTCACGGCGGCCTCGGCGTGGGCGCGCTCCTCGGCGGGCATGTGCTCGTCCTCGCTGATCCGCCGCAGGGCGGCGCCGGTCACCCCGCTTCCGCCGCCGTCCTCGCACACCTCGACGACCATTTCGACGCGCAGCCGCACAAACCGTGACGTGTCTTCTCCAGTCATGTCCCGGAGCGTAGGGCCCACCTGAGCCGCGACTTTCCCGCGACCCGCGCCTTTCACTAGCATCAGCCCTCACGGTCAATTCGCCAGCGCCACAAGGGGGATCCATCTCCGTGACCGCACGCCGATCGCTGCTCACCACCGCCGCCGCCGGGGCCCTCCTGGCAGCGATGTGGTTCGTCCCGTCCGCCAACGCGACGGCGACGCACTCGCCCGCACAGCACGAGCAGCGCGTACGCACGGTGGCGGCCGCCTCGGACAACGCCCCGGGCGCCTCGGGCGCCTCGGACGCCTCGGACGAGGCTTCGGGCCGGGCCGCCCACGAGCGGACCGAGCAGACCGCGACCGCGCCGGACGGCCGCCTCGCCGACACCGGCACGGGCGTCGACACCACCCCGTACGTGATCGGCGGCACGGCGTTCCTGGGCCTGGGCGCGGGGTTCGTGGCGTTCTCGGTGCGCCGGGACCGGACCGGCCGGACGGGTTCGGCAACTGCCCGCTGACCGGCGCCACTTGACCTCACCCACCATGCCCCCGGATCCGGATCCGGCCCCGGCCCCGTCCACGCCCCCTCCCCGTCCCGGGCCCTCCGGCGCCGCCGTGTGGGGCGACGGCACGGTCACCGTCCGCTGCGGCCTGCCCATGCCCCTGCCCACCGGCGACCCCTGCTCCGAGGTCGACGGCGTGGACTGCGCCTGGCGCGCCCGGCAGGACGGGGCGGACAGCAAACTCCTGATCACATACGG
The DNA here is from genome assembly GCF_042740175.1 of Streptomyces sp. NPDC059009. NCBI lineage: Bacteria > Bacillati > Actinomycetota > Actinomycetes > Kitasatosporales > Streptomycetaceae > Streptomyces > Streptomyces sp. NPDC059009. Next base: position 92,842 of record NZ_JBHYJB010000043.1, read on the forward strand.
GTGCTCACCTGCCGTCGAGGTCCGCGTGGACACCCGGCACACGGCCCCCGACGCCGTCCTGATCGACCTGAGCCGCCTGGTCGAGCCGATCCACCAGGTCCGCGAGTGCGTATAGAGCTCCACGCGTGCGGCTGGAAGTTGTTCTTCGGCTAGCAGTCGTTCTTCGGCTAGAAGTTGTTCTTCAGCGCCCGCAGCCCCGCCTTGTCCCACTTCGTGTACTCCCCCGCGTGCGCCTTCGTCCGCGCCACGCTCCCGCCCTTGCCCATCGCATAGCCCCCGTTGGGCGAGCAGAGCACCGGCAGGTCCTTGCTGCTGTTCGTCGTGCACTCGTACTTGTCGGCCGTCCTGTTCGCGTCGCGCCCGTCCACGTTCGGGTGGTCGAGGCCGACCGCGTGCCCCAGCTCGTGGCTCACCAGGTTGGAGAACCGCCACGGGTCGATCTTGTAGATCTCCGGCATCCAGTACTCGCTGTCGATCCAGATCCAGCCGCCCCACGCGCTGTGGTTGGCGCTCGCCGCGCACGGCCAGGTCCGGGACATGCCGCGCTTGTGGCCGGGGTACGGGCGCCAGCGCAGGCCCACCACGATGACGTGGCGCTCGGCGCTCGCGCAGGAGCTCTCCGCGCGGTGATAGCCCTTGGCCACCGTGAACTTGGTGCCCGTGATCTCGGTCAGCTGTGCCGCCGAGCGCTTGAGATCCCTGCGCAGCTGCGCCTCCGCCGCCTTGTTCCGCGCCGGGGTAAGCCGGTTCGACGAGGTGGGCTTGACCAGCTTGATGACGTACGGGTCGGGGCTCAGCGACTGGATGCCCTGGTTGGTCAGGATCTTCCACCCGGTGCCCCGGTACACGTCCGGCTCGGCGTGGGCCGGGAATCCGACCACCGCGGCGAGACCGACGGCGGCGGCGGACGCGGCAAGCACGCGGGTGCTCTTCTTCACGGTGACTGGCTCCTCAGGCGGGGGGACACGGCCGCCCCATCATCCCCACCCACCCCAACAACTCCCCAACACCCCACCCCTCAAGGGGGAAAGCGGCCCTCCAGGGAGAAAGCGGCCCCTCCACGGGAGGAAGAGGCCCCTCCACAGGAGGAGGCCCTCACCTCCGCTCGAACACGACGTCCCGAGCCGTCCCCAGCGCCGTCGCCACCGCGCCGAGCACCACCGCGTCCTCCCCCAACTCCCCCGGCACGATGCGCGGCCGCAGCGGCGTCAGCTCCCGCAGCGCCGCCCGCATGGGGTCGAGCAGCAGGTCCACACTGTGGCCGACGCCGCCGCCGAGCACGACCAGATCGGGGTCGAGCACCGCGCTCGCCGCCGCCACCGTGTGGGCGATGCGCTCCGCCTCCAGGGCCACCGCCTTGACCGCCGCCGCGTCCCCGGCCCGCGCGGCCTCGAACACGGCCTTCGCGGTCAACTGCCCGCCCACGAGCCCGAACCGGCGCGCGGACTCCACCACCGCGACCCCCGAGACCGCGTCCTCCAGGGTGTCGGGCCCCGTCCCCCGCCCGCCCCAGGGGAGCAGCCCGATCTCCCCCGCACCCCCGTGCGCCCCCGTGAACAGGCGCCCCGCGCTCACCACACCCATCCCGAGCCCGGTGCCGATCATGATGTACGCGAAGAGGCGGCTGCCCGCGCCCACCCCGAAGGTGTACTCGCCGAGCGCCGCGAGGTTCGCGTCGTTGTGCACCTCCAGGGGGACGCCCAGCCGCTCGCTCATCCCGTCGAAGAGGCCCGCCCGGCCCCAGCCGGGCAGGTGGTTGGCGTAGCGGACCCGGCGCCGCTCCGGGTCGTAGACGCCGGGCGTGCCGACCACCGCGTGCGCGACCCGTCCCCCGGGGACGCCGGACTCGTCGGTCACCCGGTGGCAGGTGTCGACCACGAGGTCGGTGAGGGCCGCGGACGTACGGGCCTTGTTGCGCACGTCGGCCCGGCTCACCACGTCCCCGTCCAGGTCCGCGAGGGCCACCCGCAGCCAGCCGCGCCCGATGTCCACCCCGAGGGCGTACCCGGCCGCCGGGTCGGGGGCGTACAGGACGGCGACGCGGCCGCGCTCGGGAGCGTGCGTGCCGGCCTCGCGGACCAGGCCCGCGGCCTCCAGTGCGGCGAGCGCACTCGACACGGTCGGCTTCGACAGGCCGGTGTCGCGGGCGAGTTGGGCACGCGACGCGGGCCCCGCGGCGCGCAGCCGGTCGAGCAGCAGCCGCTCGTTGGTGTCGCGCAGCCGCCGCCGGTTCCAGGTTCGCTGCTCCGCGCCGCCGCGGGCGCCGTGGTCATTGCCGGGCATCGGCCCATTCTCGTACGTCATTCACGCCCTCTTGACGCACATAGTAAGTCTCCTTAACTTTATCGCCCAGGCGTCGCCGCCCACCCCTTCCCCGCTTCTGGAGGCCCCCATGTCCGCACCCGGAAAGCCTCCTTCCGCCGCGGAGAAGGGCAGCGGCTTCGTCCGCCGGGTGGGCCCCTTCCAGGCCACCGCCATCAACATGAGCCAGATGTGCGGCATCGGCCCCTTCGTCACGATCCCGCTGATGGTCGCCGCGTTCGGCGGTCCGCAGGCCGTCATCGGCTTCCTCGCGGGCGCGCTGCTCGCGCTCGCCGACGGGCTCATCTGGGCCGAGCTGGGCTCCTCGATGCCGGGCTCCGGCGGGAGTTACGTCTATCTGCGGCAGGCGTTCCAGTACCGGACGGGCCGCCTCATGCCGTTCCTCTTCGTGTGGACGGCGATGCTGTTCATCCCGCTCGCGATGTCCACCGGGATCGTCGGCTTCGTGCAGTATCTGGGCTATCTGGCCCCGGACCTGGGGCAGACGTCCGGCGACCTCATCGGGCTCGGCGTGATCGCGCTCGTGGTCGCGCTGCTGTGGCGGGGCGTCGAGCACGTCGCGCGACTGTCCACCGCGATGTGGGTCGTCATGATCGCCTCGGTGAGCCTCGTCATCCTCGCGGCGTTCACGCACTTCAGCGCGGACCGGGCCTTCACCTACCCCGCGCACGCCTTCGAGCTGACCAGCAACCACTTCTGGATCGGCTTCGCCGGGGGCCTGACCATCGGCATCTACGACTACCTCGGCTACAACACCGCCGCCTACATGGGCGCCGAGGTCAAGAACCCGGGCCGCGCCCTGCCCCGCTCCATCATCTTCTCGATCCTCGGCATCATGGCGATCTACCTGCTGCTGCAGATCGGCACGCTCGGCGTCATCGACTGGCAGCGGATGACCGACCCGGGCGACATCGCCTCGACCTCCGTCGCCTCGGCGGTACTTGAGGAGACCTGGGGCAAGGGCGCGGCCGACGTCGTCACCGTCCTCATCCTCATCACCGCCTTCGCCTCGGTCTTCGCGGGGCTGCTCGGCGGCTCCCGGGTGCCCTACGACGCGGCGCGCGACCGCGTCTTCTTCCGCCCGTACGCGAAGCTGCACCCCCGCCACCGCTTCCCGATGCTGGGGCTCGCGACGATGGGCGTGGTGACGGCGGTCGGCTTCCTCATCGGGCGGCACACCGACCTCGCCACCCTGATCCAGCTCCTGACCACCGTCATGGTGATCGTCCAGGCCCTCGCCCAGATCGTCGCGGTGACCGTCATGCGCAGGCGCCAGCCCACGCTCCGCCGCCCCTACCGGATGTGGCTGTACCCGGTGCCGAGCCTGGTCGCCCTCGTCGGCTGGCTCGTCATCTACGGGTACGCCGACAAGAACTCGCCGGGCCGCCACCCCATCGAGTGGTCCCTGGCCTGGGTGGCGCTGGGCTGCGCGGCGTTCGTGGTGTGGGCGCGGTTCGAGAAGGTGTGGCCGTTCGGGCCCAAGGAGATCAGCGAGGAGTTCCTCGAGCCCGAACCGCCCACGGAGAAGGCGGGCAGCCCCGCCTAGGGCCTGCCCGCCGAGAGGCCGGGGCGGGGCGGGCGGCGCCCGGCTCTAGGGCCTGTCCGGCGGATCAGGCCGCATGATTCCGAGCTGTGCCGTCCGTCGCTGGTGAGCGGGCTGTGGTGCGTCGAGATGCAAGGCGGAGGAGGGCGACAACGCGGAGCGTTGGCAACCGACGACAACGCCGCAGATCGGCGTGGAACAGCCCGCGACCGCGGCAAGATCCACCGGACAGGTCCTAGGCCAGCGGACCCGTCACCGGCTCAACCGCCGCGACCAGGGCGCCCGTTCGCACGAACTCCTCCGCCTGCGCGAGGTCGGGCGCGAGGAAGCGGTCCGGACCCGGCCCCTCGACGCCCGCCTTGCGCACCGCTTCGAGCACGGCGCGGGTCGCGGGAGCGGGGGTCAGGGCGGGCGACTGGCAGCGCAGCTCGACGGCGCGCGTGGCCGCGTACAGCTCGACGGCGACGATCCGGGTCAGATCAGCGACGGCCGTGCGCAGCTTGCGGGCGGCGGACCAGCCCATCGAGACGTGGTCCTCCTGCATCGCCGAGGACGGGATGGAGTCGGCGGAGGCGGGCACCGCGAGCCGCTTCATCTCGCTCACCAGGGCGGCCTGCGTGTACTGGGCGATCATCAGGCCCGAGTCGACACCGGCGTCGTCGGCGAGGAACGGCGGCAGCCCGTGCGAACGGTTCTTGTCGAGCAGCCGGTCGGTACGGCGCTCGGCGATCGAGCCCAGGTCCGCCGCGGCGATCGCGAGGAAGTCCAGGACGTACGCGACCGGGGCACCGTGGAAGTTGCCGTTGGACTCGACACGGCCGTCGGGCAGGACGACGGGGTTGTCCACCGCCGACGCCAGCTCGCGCTCGGCGACCAGCCGGGCGTGCGCCATCGTGTCCCGGCCCGCGCCCGCGACCTGCGGAGCGCAGCGCACCGAGTACGCGTCCTGGACGCGCGGCGCGTCGTCCTGGTGGTGGCCGGTCAGCCCCGAACCGGCAAGGACAGCAAGCATGTTGGCGGCCGAGTCGGCCTGGCCCGGGTGCGGGCGGATGGCGTGCAGCTCGGGCGCGAGGACCTTGTCGGTGCCGAGCAGGGCCTCCAGGGAGAGGGCCGCGGTGATGTCGGCGGACTTGTAGAGGGTGTCGAGGTCGGCGAGCGCCATGACCAGCATGCCGAGCATGCCGTCGGTGCCGTTGAGGAGCGCGAGCCCCTCCTTCTCGCGCAGCTCCACGGGGGCGATGCCGTGCGCCGCGAGCAGCTCGCCGGCGGGCTTCAGCTCCCCGTCAGGGCCCTCCGCCTCGCCCTCGCCCATGAGCGTGAGCGCGCAGTGGCTGAGCGGGGCCAGGTCGCCGGAGCAGCCGAGCGAGCCGTACTCGTGGACGACCGGGGTGATCCCGGCGTTGAGGACGTCGGCCATGGTCTGCGCGACCTCGGGGCGCACTCCGGTGTGCCCCGAACAGACGGTCTTGAGCCGCAGGAACATCAGCGCGCGGACCACCTCGCGCTCGACGCGCGGCCCCATCCCGGCGGCGTGCGAGCGCACGATGTTGCGCTGCAGCTGCGCCCGCAGGTCGGGGCCGATGTGCCGGGTGGCGAGGGCGCCGAAGCCGGTGGAGACGCCGTAGACCGGCTCGGGCTTGGCGGCCAGGGCGTCGACGATCTCGCGCGCGGCGGCGAGGGCGGAGCGGGCCTCGTCCGTCAGCTCGATGCGCGCGTTGTCGCGGGCGACGGCGATGACGTCGGCCGCGGTCGTCCCGGTCGTCCCAAGGGCCACAGTGTGCATATCCATATTCAGCAGCGTACGGACTGAATCGCCGGGTGTCACGGGTGGGTTGGGTGCGGACCTCTTACCTGGGGGTGCGGGTGAGCTGGTGGGTGGGTCGGGGTGGGGACGCGGCGGTATGTCCGTCCTCGAAAAGCCGGGGGCGCCGGACGGGTACATGAGTACTGGCTTGGGTGGGGTGCTGTACTGCGGGCGGACATCT
>NZ_JBHYJB010000044.1:0-83643 GCF_042740175.1 Streptomyces sp. NPDC059009
CCGCGCCCCTCGGCCACGGCCTCCGCCAGGTTGGCGAAGATCGTCGTCAGCCAGAGCCAGGCCGCGATCGCCCAGCCGAACCAGTCCCCCGGGTCCTTGACCGCGAGGACGGTCGTGACGACCGAGCCGATCAACACCACGAACATGACGGGGGACTTGACCATCACCCGCGGGTGGAGCTTCTTGATCGCGTCCGGCAGCGACTTCACCAGCTGGGCGGGGTCGAACAGACCCCCGCCGACCTTGCCGTCGTCCGGCTTGTGCCCGGTGGGCACATCGCTGTGCGGCGCGCGCGTGGGAGTGGTGGTGGACATGGAGCCGGGCTCCTTGTCTTCCTTCTTGATGTCGGTGCTCATGACGCGAGCCCTTCAGCGAGCGGACCCAGCGCGAGCGCGGGGAAGTAGGTGAGACCGGTGATGATCATGATCGTGCCGACCAGCAGACCGGTGAACAGCGGCTTTTCCGTCCGCAGCGTGCCCGCCGTCTCCGGGATCGGCTTCTGCTCCGCCAGCGAGCCGGCCAGTGCAAGCACGAACACCATGGGCAGGAACCGGCCAAGGAGCATCGCGAGGCCGATCGTGCTGTTGAACCACTGGGTGTCGGCGTTGAGTCCGGCGAAGGCCGAACCGTTGTTGTTGGCGCCGGACGTGTAGGCGTACAGGATCTCGGAGAAGCCGTGCGCGCCGGAGTTCGTCATGGAGTTGCCCGGGGTGGGCAGCGCCATCGCCGCGGCGGTGAAGCACAGGACGAGGGCGGGCGTGATGAGGATGTAGCAGGCGGCGAGCTTGATCTGCCGCGTGCCGATCTTCTTGCCCAGGTACTCCGGGGTGCGCCCCACCATCAGGCCCGCGATGAACACCGCGATGATGGCCATGATCAGCATGCCGTAGAGACCGGAGCCGACGCCGCCGGGCGCGATCTCACCCAGCTGCATGCCCAGCATCGTGATGCCGCCGCCGAACCCGGTGAACGAGGAGTGGAAGGAGTCCACCGCGCCCGTCGACGTGAGCGTCGTGGAGACCGCGAAGATCGACGAGCCGCCGATCCCGAACCGCGTCTCCTTGCCCTCGAACGCCCCGCCCGCGGCGTCGAACGCCGGGCCGTGATGGGCGAATTCGGTCCACATCATCAGGCCGACGAAGACCACCCAGATCGTGGCCATCGTGGCGAGGATCGCGTAACCCTGCTTGACCGAGCCGACCATCTTGCCGAAGGTCCGGGTCAGCGCGAACGGGATCACCAGGATGAGGAAGATCTCGAAGAGGTTGGAGAAGGCGTTCGGGTTCTCGAAGGGGTGGGCGGAGTTGGCGTTGAAGTAACCGCCGCCGTTGGTGCCCAGCTCCTTGATGGCCTCCTGCGAGGCCACCGCGCCGCCGTTCCACTGCTGGCTGCCGCCCATGAACTGGCCGACACCATGAATGCCGGAGAAGTTCTGGATCGCGCCACAGGCAACGAGGACGATCGCGCCGATGACCGCGATCGGGATCAGGATGCGGACGGTGCCGCGCACCAAGTCCGCCCAGAAGTTCCCCAGTTCACCGGTGCGCGAGCGCGCGAAGCCCCGCACCAGAGCGACCGCCACGGCGATCCCCACCGCCGCCGAGACGAAGTTCTGCACCGCGAGGCCGCCGGTCTGCACCACATGCCCCATGGCCTGCTCGCCGTAGTACGACTGCCAGTTGGTGTTCGCCACGAACGACGCGGCCGTATTGAACGCCTGATCCGGATCGATCGCCTTGAACCCCAGCGACCCGGGCAGCGAGCCCTGCAGACGCTGCAGCAGATACAGGAACAGCACACTCACCGCGGAGAAGGCGAGCACCCCGCGCAGATAAGCGGGCCAGCGCATCTCGGCCGACGGATTGGCGCCGATCGCCTTGTAGATCCACTTCTCCACCCGCAGATGCTTCTCGGAGGAGTAGACCCGGGCCATGTAGTCGCCCAGCGGACGGTAGACGAGCGCCAGCGCGACCATCAGTGCGAGGAGCTGGAGCACACCGGCAAGAACGGGACTCATATCAGGGCTCAGAACCTCTCCGGGAACACAAGGGCGAGGACCAGATAACCCAGCAGGGCGACGGCCACGACGAGGCCGACGATGTTTTCGGCGGTCACAGCTTGGTCACCCCCTTGGCGACGAGAGCCACCAGCGCGAACACCGCGATCGTGGTGACGACGAAGGCCACATCGGCCATCGCGAGCTCCTGAAAGAACGGGGACGGAATCTGACCTGACGAGGAAACCGCCTCCCTGGCCGAATACGACCGCCGTTGACGCCTCCCATACGGCCCGCCATCGGCCCTTGACGCATCCCATACGCGTCTCTCGGTCAGGCCCGTCCCACACCCCGCATCAAGGGCGGGTCCAGGTCCCGTCAGGACGGCATCAGCAGTGCGTAAAGGTGCGTGGCACAGCCACCCGGCGCTTCTACTGTCAGCCGCATGGACACCCGCAGGGAATCCCGCGACAGCGACGCCCGGGGGCCGGAAGTGTGCGACCGGTACTGGGCCCGGGAACGGCGCGGCGCCTTCGGCTACGCCGCGCTCCTCTTCGTCCTGCTGCTGGCCATCGACGCGGCGGCGGACCTGATGACGGCGGCGCGCGCCGGCCTGTGGGCCGGCCTCTCGGTGCTGCTCCTCCTGGTGCTGCTGCCGGCCCGGGTGAGCGCGGGCGAGGGCTGGCTGGCCTCCCGCAAGCTGCTGCGTGAGCGGTACGTCAGAACCGACGAGCTGGTGTCGGTGCGCTGCCTGGACGGGGTGGCGCAGCGCCTGGTGCTGCGGGACACCACCGGTGGCCGGGTCGAGCTGGACCCCCAGGTCCTGGTGTCCAACCCGGACCTGTGGCGTCGCCTCGACGACGACGCCCACACCGCCGCCGAGCGCGGCACCCTGGCCTGTGGGGCGACGGCCCTGCGACAGCTCGCGGACCGGGTGGACCGGGAGACGGCCATGACGGTGTTCAAGGTGTCCGGTCTGGAGTAGCCCCGGGGCCCCAGCCACCCAGCTCCCCCAGCCACCCAGCTCCCCCGGACATCCAGGCCCCCGGGCCCCCAGGCCCCGAACACCGCACCGATTTGCGTCACTTGCGAAGTTCCACGCGAACCCTAACGCCTCCTTAACGCCGCCCTGCCGGGCGCGGCCCCCTACGCTCGCGCCGTGTTCTCCGTGACCGGCCTGCTCAAGCGCCTGGTGATCGGCCGTGCCATGCGCAGCGAGGAGCTGGGCGAGACCCTGCTGCCCAAGCGCCTCGCCCTGCCGATCTTCGCCTCCGACCCGCTGTCGTCCGTGGCGTACGCCACCCAGGAGATCCTCCTGGTCCTCACCCTCGGCGGGATCGCCTGTCTGCACTTCGCACCGGGGATCGCGGCGTGTGTCGTGCTGCTGATGACGATCGTGGTGCTCTCCTACCGCCAGGTCGTGCACGCCTACCCGAGGGGCGGCGGCTCGTACGAGGTGGTGTCGACGAACCTCGGGCCTTCGGCGGGGCTCGTGGTGGCCGCCTCGCTGCTCGTCGACTACGTCATGACGGTGGCCGTCTCGGTCGCCTCCGGAGTCGACAACATCATCTCGGCGCTGCCTCAACTCGCCGCGTTCCGGGTCCTGTTGGCTCTCGGCTTCGTGGCCGTCCTGACGGCGATGAACCTGCGGGGCGTACGGGAGTCGGGGCGGGCCTTCGCCGCGCCCACGTATCTCTTCGTCGGCGGCGTCCTCATCATGATCGCCACCGGCCTCGTCCGCTCCCTCGTCGGGGACGCTCCCGTCGCGGAGAGCGCCACGTACGGCATCACTCCGGAGGCCGGCGACGCGCATCTCACCGGGCTCGCCCTGCTGATGCTGGTGCTGCGCGCCTTCTCGCAGGGCTGTACCGCGCTCACCGGCGTCGAGGCGATCTCCAACGGGGTGCCGGCCTTCCGCAAGCCGAAGTCGAAGAACGCGGCCGCGACGCTGGTCGCGATGGGCATCCTCGCCGTCACCATGTTCGTCGGCGTGACCGTGCTCGCGCTCATCGCCGAGGTGCACATCACCGAGGACTCGTGCCGACTCACCGGCATCGACGGGAAGTGCGACGCGTACACGCAGAAGACAGTGATCGCGCAGCTCGCGTCCGCGGTCTTCGGGGGTGACCACAGCATCGGCTTCTTCTTCATCCAGGCCGCCACCGCGCTGGTCCTGATCCTCGCCGCGAACACGGCGTTCAACGGCTTCCCGCTGCTCGCCTCGATCCTCGCGCAGCACCGCTATCTGCCCCGGCAGCTGCACAACCGGGGCGACCGGCTCGCGTTCTCCAACGGCATCCTGGCCCTGGCGATCGTGGCGGGCCTGCTCCTGTGGTCGTACCAGGCCAACGTCACCAGCCTCATCCACCTCTACATCCTGGGCGTCTTCACCTCGTTCACGCTCTCCCAGCTGGGCATGGTGCGGCACTGGAACCGCGCGCTGCGCGCCGAGCGCGACGCCGGTGCGCGGCGCCGCCTGCACACGTCCCGCTCCATCAACGGCCTCGGCGCCCTCGTCACGGGTCTCGTCCTGGTCATCGTCCTGGCCACCAAGTTCACCCAGGGCGCCTGGCTCGCGGTCCTCGCCGCCCTGGTCCTGTGGCTGATGATGCGGGGCATCCGGCGTCACTACGACACGACCGCCACAGAGCTCGCCGTCGACGACCCGCGCAGCGAACTCGCTCCGCCCTCCCGGGTGCTGGGCATCGTCCTGGTCTCCACGCTGCACAAGCCGACGATGCGGGCCCTGGCCTACGCGCGGGCCCTTCGCCCGGACCGCCTGGAGGCCCTGACGGTGTCGGTGGACCGCGAGGAGGCGACCGAGCTGCGGCGGCGCTGGGAGGAGTACGGGATCGAGGTGCCGCTGACCGTCGTCGACTCCCCGTACCGGGAGGTGACCCGGCCCGTCGTCGACCATGTGCGGTCGGTGCGCCGGGAGAGCCCCCGGGACGTCGTCGCGGTCTTCATCCCCGAGTACGTGGTGGGCCGCTGGTGGGAGAACCTGCTGCACAACCAGTCGGCGCTGTGGCTCAAGAGCCGGCTCCTGTTCACGCCGGGCGTGATGGTCACCAGCGTGCCGTGGCAGCTGACGTCGTCGGCCCGCGCCGACCGTCCGGCCGCCCGCGCCCCCGGTGCGGTGCGCAGGGGCGAGCCGGCCCCTCCCTCCGTACGGCGGCAGGAACGCTCTGTGGGCGGGGCGGGCGGCCGCAGGAGCTGACCTGCACATCCGGGGTCAGGGCCTCCACGCCTCCACCCGGCTAGGGCCACCACCCGGTCAGGGCCGCCGCTGCGGAGGGTGCGGCTGCACGCCCGTCATCAGCACGTCCAGGCCCCGCCGCGTCGTGGCGAGCACCACCCGGTCGCCCGCCCGCAGCACCCGCCCGTGCACGGGCCGCCAGTCGAAGCCCTGCGCCCCGTCGACGCGTAACCCGGCGAGGGTGTCCATCGGGACGAGCCCGGCGTCTGCGGCACCCACCGCGAGGACCCGCCACTCGTGCTCCCGGAACGCCCCGTGCACGGAGCGCCCTTCGAGTTCGGGGTGGCCGGCCACGTCCACGACGGTGAACAGCAGCGAGCCCCGCTCCACCGGCATCACGCCCAGCACGTGGCGGCCCATCATCGCGGCGGCGAACGACGGGGCGGCGAGGGCGGAGACGGACCGGCTGCGGGTGAGGGCGTCCGGGTAGGAGGCGCGCAGGGTGCGCTGCACGGTGGCGGCGAAGTCGTCGTCGTACAGCCGCATCACCGCGCGCACCGCCGGGTTGGCCTCGCGGGCGGCCATCACGATGTCGAGGTTCTCGCCGTCGTCGCGGGTGAGGACGAGCAGGGACTTGCTGTGCCGGACGCGGGCCCGGTCGAGGACACCCGGGTGTGCGGCGTCCTCCAGGATGAGCGGGACGCCCCGTTCGCGGGCGAGGGCGACGCCGCGGGCGTGCGGGTCGCGCTCGACGGCGACGACCTTGTGATCGGTGGTGCACAGGCGGGCCAGGACGCGGGTGCCGATCTTGCCGAGGCCGACGAGGACGATGTGGTCGTCCAGGGAGTCGTCGGGCGGGTGGTTCACCGCCGCGGTGCGGAACACCTCGGTGGCGTTGACGGCGGCGGCCACCACGAGGGGCAGCACGGCGAGGCCCACGAAGCCCGCGATGAGCTGGAGCCAGCGGCGGACCGCGCCGTCGCCGGTGGCCGGGTCACCCATGGTGAAGATGTCGAGGAGCGGCAGATAGACGTTCTTCCACCAGGGGGCCTCGTGGGCGAACTGCCAGGTGCACAGGGCGAGTACGACGACGATCGCCGCCAGGGCCCCGAAGATGGCGAGGACTTCGCGGGAGAGGAACACCTTCCAGGGGAGGTGGGCGAGGCGGGCGCGCAGCCAGGAGCCGCGCAGCTCACGGCGGGGATGCACCTCGTCGCTCTCGGTCTTGTGGTGGGTGACCTCTTCGAGCATGAGGCGGCCGTGGGTGAACTGGCGCCGGTCGGCGGTGCGGGTGTCGGGCAGCAGCTGGGTGCCGTCCTCACCGGGCGTCTCGGGGCTGTCGTCGCCGGCCGGGTCGTCCTCGTGGGCGCCGGACAGGACGGCGAGCGTGGCGAGGTCCGTGGAGTGCGGCGAGGCTCCGGCCGCCCGGACGACGCCCCGGAACACCTTGCCCTCGACCTGGAGGGTGTGGCCGTGCCCGAGGGCGGCGGCCGCGACGAGTTCGGGCACGGCGGTGTCGGCGTCGGACAGCACGGTGGTGGACATGTCGAGGTGCGCGGGGTCGGTGCCCGCGGTGACGGCGGCCGCCCGGTCCAGGAGCCGCTCCAGGTGCCGGCCGCGCTCCCGGTTGAACATCCGCACCACGAGCCGTATCGAGGGGTTGAGCCCGCGGGCGAGCAGCGCCGCCGTCATGTTGACCTGGTCGTCGCGGTAGGTGAGCGCGAGGGCCGCGGCCCGCTCCACTCCCCCGGCGCGCAGGGTCTGCTCGTCGGGGCGCGCGGCGACGAGGAGTTCGACCGGTGAGCGCGGGTCGCGGTGCAGCGCGGCGATGTCCGCGCCGTGTGCGTCCCGCCGCGAGGGCAGCACCACCGTGACGGCCTCCCCGCACACGGCGTCCAGCTCCATCGCGAGCCGGTGCGCGAGCCCGTCGTCGCCGCAGATCACCATGTGCTCGGAGCGCGCCCCGACCGGCGTACGCAGATGGAGAGTCGACGTCACGCGGCGCTCCCGGTCACTGCGTGCCGCCGAGGGCCGCGCCGGGCAGGGGCAGGGGCAGTAGGTCTGCGGTGCCCGCGAACGGCAGGGACAGGACCATCGTGAGGCCGCCGCCCGGGGTGTCCTCCGGGCGGAGCGTGCCGTCCATGGCCTCGGTCAGGCCGCGGGAGAGGGCCAGGCCCAGGCCGAGCCCGGTGGTGTTGTCGGTGTCGCCGAGGCGCTGGAAGGGTTCGAAGACCCGGTCGCGGTCGGTCGGCGGCAGGCCGGGGCCGCGGTCGACGACACGGACCTCGACGCGGCCCGCGAGGGCGCTCGCGAAGACCTGGACCTTGGTCTGCGGCGGGGCGTGCCGGGCGGCGTTGCCGACGAGGTTGGCGATGACCCGCTCCAGGAGCGGTGGATCGGCGAGGACGGCCGGGATCTCTTCGAGGTCGCCGACCTCGACGGCCACGCCGGGGGCGTCGGTGGGCAGGGTGTCGAGGGCGGGTCCGAGGACCTCCTCCAGGGCGGTGGCGCGCAGCTTGAGGGTGAGGGCGCCCGCCTGGAGGCGGCTCATGTCGAGGAGGTTCTCGACGAGCCGGTTGAGCCGGGCCAGGGACTCGTCCGCGGTGGCGAGGAGTTCGTCGCGGTCCTGCGGCGAGAAATCGACGTCGCTGCCGCGCAGCGAGCTGACGGCCGCCCAGCTCGCGGCGAGCGGGGTGCGCAGATCGTGCCCGACGGCGCGAAGCAGCGCGGTGCGCATCCGGTCGGCGGCCTTGACGGGCTCGACCTCGGCGGCGGCGTCCGCGAGCCTGGCCCGCTCCACGGCGGCGCCCACGTGCGCGGCGAACGCGGCGAGGACCCGCCGCTCGGACGAGTGCAACTGCGCGCCGTGCAGCACCAGATGGGAGCCGGGGCCCGCGGGCACGCTCACCACGTCGCCGTCCCCGTCGGGCGGGCGCTCCACCAGCTCCACGTCCTGCGCCCCGAACGTCTCCCGCGTCCGCTCCAGCAGTACGGGGATGGTCTGGCCGCCGCGCACGATGCTGCCCGCGAGCGACGACATGGTCTCGGCCTCGGCGGTGGCCCGCGCCGAGCGCCGGGACAGCCGCAGGGAGCGGTCGACGACGGCCGCGACGATCGCGGCGACCACCGCGAACACCCCTACGGCGAGCACGTTGTTGGGGTCGTTGAGGGAGAAGTGTCCGATCGGCGGGATGAACCAGTAGTTCAGGAGCAGCGACGCCGTGACCGAGGCGATCACGGCGGACAGGACGCCGCCGATGCAGGCCACGCCCACCACGGTCAGGAGGAACAGCAGGGCGTCGCTGGTCAGGCTGAGGGTGGAGCGGGCCGTGGCGAGCAGCAGGGTGAGCAGGATGGGCAGGACGAGGCCCGCGATGGGTCCCGCGATCAGCCGGACCGTGGGCAGCGTGCGCCGCCGGGACGGCAACAGGCGCCCGCCGCCCGCCCGTTCGTGGGTGACCATGTGGACGTCGATGCCGTCGGAGAGCGCCACGGTGGTCTCGCCGATGCCGCTGCCGGTGAGGAACCGTTCGATGCGGCCGCGGCGGCTGGTGCCGAGGACCAGCTGGGTGGCGTTCTCGGCGCGGGCGAACTCGACGAGGGCGGTGGGCACATGGTCGCCGACCACCGAGTGGTAGCTGCCGCCGAGGTCCTCGGCGAGCCGCCGCTGCCGGGCGAGCGACGCGTGCGAGGTGCCGGCCGCGAGGCCGTCGCTGCGGGCGACATGCACCGCGAGGAGGTCGCCGCCCGCGGACCGGTCCGCGATGCGGGCGGCCCGCCGGATCAGGGTGTCGCCCTCGGGCCCGCCGGTGAGCCCGACGACGACGCGCTCGCGGGTCTCCCACACGCCCCCTATGCCGTGTTCCGATCGGTACGCCTGCAGCGCCTCGTCGACGCGGTCGGCCAGCCACAGCAGGGCGAGCTGGCGCAGGGCGGTGAGGTTGCCGGTGCGGAAGTAGTTGGCGAGCGCCGCGTCGATCTTCTCGGGCTTGTAGATGTTGCCGTGCGCCATGCGGCGGCGCAGCGCCTGCGGGGGCATGTCGACGAGCTCGATCTGCTGGGCGCGGCGCACCACTTCGTCGGGGACGGTCTCGCGCTGCGGCACCCTGGTGATCTTCTCGACGACGTCGTTGAGGGACTCCAGGTGCTGCACGTTGACGGCGGTGACGACGTCGATCCCGGCGGCGAGGAGCGCCTCGACGTCCTGCCAGCGCTTGGCGTTGCGGCCGCCGCCGGGCACGTTCGTGTGCGCGAGCTCGTCGACGAGGACGACCTTCGGCCGCCGCGCGAGCACGGCCTCGACGTCCAGTTCGTTGAACTCCCCGCCCCGGTACGAGCATGGGGCGCGCGGCAGCACTTCGAGACCCGCGAGCTTGGCCTCGGTCAGGGGCCGCCCGTGGCACTCGGCGAACCCCACCACGACGTCGATCCCGCGGGCGGCCCTGCGCCTGCCCTCGGCGAGCATCCGGTAGGTCTTGCCGACGCCCGGCGCGGCCCCGAGGTAGACCTTCAGCTCTCCGGGCCTCGGCACTCCGACCTTCGACAGCTCTCCGGACCTCGGCTCTCCGGGCCGTGCGTCACTCATCCGGCGCTCAACTCCTCGTCTGTGCACGCCCCTTCGCATGCTGGGCCGAGCCTCGCGCGCGGGGGTGGCGACGATGCGCACCCTTGACGCGTCCCTGGCGCCGGTGACGAGCACCTTGACGGCATCCTGACGAACACCCGACCTAGCGATAGGGTGCGAGCGGTGTGCCGGGAAGTCTGGTCGGCGTGACGGGGGCCTCATGTCGAGGCGGAGCCCGCACTCGTTCCGGGGGATCTTAAGGAATCGGCATGCGCAGCGTGGGTACGGTCCTGACTCTTGTCGTGCTCGCCACGATGGTGGCGACCTTCGCGCGCCACTGGCGCATCCCCGCACCGTCCCTCCTCGTGGTCGCGGGTCTCGCGGCGGCCCTGCTGCCGGGCACCCCCGAGATCGAGATCAGCCCGGACGTCATCGGCCTCGTGGTGCTGCCGCCGCTCCTGTACGCGAGCGCCGAGGAGCTGTCCTGGCGCGAACTGCGGGCCGTCTGGAAGCCCGTCGGCGTGCTCGCGGTGGGCCTGGTGCTCGCCTCGGCGGCCGCCGTGGGCACCGTGGCCACGCTCCTCACCCCGCTGTCCTGGCCGATGGCCCTGGTGCTCGGCGCTGTCCTGGCCAGCACGGACCCGGTCGCGGTCACCGCGCTCAGCCGCCGTCTCGCGCTGCCGCCCAAGGTGCAGGTCCTGGTGCAGGCCGAGAGCCTCTTCAACGACGCCACCTCGCTGGTGCTGTTCCGGGTGGCGGTGACCACGGCCGTCGCCGCGACGGCGGCCGACTGGCAGTCCGCGGGCGGGGAGTTCCTGCTGCTCGCCGGGGGCGGCACCCTCATCGGGGCAGTGGTGGCGACCGTGGTGACGGTGATACGGCGGCACACCCAGGACCCGGTCCTTGAGACCGTGACGGCGCTCGTCACCCCGTACGCGGCCTACGTCCTCGCGGAGTCCGCGCACACCTCGGGCGTCACGTCCGTGGTGGTCGCGGGGGTGGTGCTCGGCGGCCGTGGCGACCGGCTCACCAACGCGCCCATCCGGCTCCAACTGCACGCGGTGTACGGCACGGTGGTGTTCCTGCTCGAATCCGTCGTCTTCGGCCTCATCGGGCTCGCCCTGCCCGCGCAGGTGCGCGCCCTGACCGGCGCCGAGCGGGCCTGGCCGCTGTACGCGCTCGCCGTCGCCGGGACGCTGATCGCGGTGCGGCTGCTGTGGCTGGCCCCGCTGTCGGCGCTGGTGCAGCGCAAGGGCGGCACCGGCCCGGTGTCGTGGCGGGTGCCGGTGGTGCTGACCTGGGCGGGCACGCGGGGTGTGGTGCCGCTGGCCGCCGCGCTGTCCATCCCGGTGGTGGCCGACGACGGCTCGACGCTCACGGAGCGGCCGCTGGTCCTCGTCCTGACCACGTCGGTCGTGGTCGCGACGCTGGTGATCCAGGGGTTCACGCTGGCGCCGGTGGTGCGCCGCTCGGGGATCGCCCTGGAGCCGGACCACACCGAGCGTGAGGAGGCCGCGGCCCGCTGCGGACTGGCGCGCGCGGGCCTGGCCCGGCTGGAGGAGATGTCGGACCTGGAGGCCGCGCCGGAGGTCGTCCTCGACCGGCTGCGCCGCGGCCTGCAGGCCCGCCTGGAGCACGCCCAGGACCGCCTCGGCGCGGGCGACTCCAACGGCAGCGGCCATGGCAACGGCGCCGGGTCCGCCGGCGAGTCCGCGGACCTCGTCTACCGCCAGCTGCGGCGCGACGTGATAGCCGTCGAGACGAAGGCGCTCCAGGGCCTCTACGACGACCACCACATCAGCGACACCACCCGGCGCAAGCTGCAGCGCTCCCTCGACCTGGAGGACGCGCGCCTCACGGACGCATAGGGCAACGGGAGCCGGGGCGTCCCACCACTCCGGGGAACTCCACTTCCCGGGGCGCCCCGACTCCCGTACGCCTCAGCCGAATTCACCCAGCCGCGGCCGCAGCCCCACCACGGTGAGCACCCCGGCCGCGAGCAGCGCCCCCACGATCCAGGGCAGTTGCGCCGACACCCCGTCCCGGCCGTCGCGCACCGCGTCGTCGAAGGCGTCACGGTTCACCTTGGTGACCGTGGCCAGGGCGTCCATCCACTGCCCGAAGTGGTCGTTGGAGGTGCCCTCGCGCCAGCCCATGCAGAACTCGGCGGCCCTGCGCTCCTCCCCGCCCGTCGCCAGGTCGCGGATCTTTCGGTCGTCGCGCTGGTAGACGGCGTACTTCTCCACGGTGTCCTCGGCGGCGGCGCGCTCGCCGTCGAAGGTGATGTTGTCGAGCTCGCGCCGGAACTCGCCGCTGAAGCGCAGGTCGCCCTGGTCGTCGACGTAGGCGTCCCAGGTGCGGTCGAGCTGGTCGTCGTAGGTGGCCATCGTGGCGCCCGTAATCCCGTACAGCTTCTGGGACTTGGCGAAAAAGGCTTCGGTGTACTGCGCGCGGCGCTCCGCGTCGAGCAGGTAGCGGCTCTCGTCGGCGTTGGCGTCGTAGGCGATGGCGCGGGCCCGGGAGAGGGCGACGACGGAGTCGAAGGCGTCGCGCCGGGCGACCTCGAGGTGCGCGGAGGACGCGGACAGGAGCTGTGCGCCGAGGATCACGGCGGTGAGGGCGCAGACGGTGGCGGCCAGGACGCCGGGGTTGAGGATCCGGCGGAAGCGGCGGGCCAGGTACCACTGCAGGACACCGAGCACGAGCAGCAGCACGACGCCGAGCGCGAGGAGCGCGGCCAGCTGTGCGCCGAGGTTCGAACGGGCCTCCTCGTAGCGGGCGTTGAAGCTGGCGTCGGTGGTGTCGACGAGCTTGCGGGCCTCGGGCAGGAGCCGCTTCTGGAGGAGGTCGGTGGCGCTTCGGTAGTCGTGGAGCGCGGCCTTCTTGCCGCCGGGGCGGCCGGTGTTCTCCAGGGCGCGCCCGGCCAGCTCCTGGTACTCGGCGAAGTCCTCGGTGAGCCGCTCGACGGTCCGCTCGGCGCCCGGGTCCCCCTGGGCCGCGACGGCGAGGGTGCGCAGCTCGCGGCTGACGCCGTGGCGCGCGGAGCCGTAGAGGTCGACGGCCTTCCGGTAGGGCACGTCGAGGCGGCCGCGGCCCGCGTCCCCGTTGGCCAGCAGGATGTTGGCGACCTGGGCGTCCATGTCGTTGAGGTCGAGGTTGAGGGTGGCCGCGCTGGTGGTGCGCGGGGCGTCGCGGTCGGCGATGTCGTCCCAGGTGCCGCGCGCTGCGAGGCCCGCGAGCAGGACCAGCAGGACGAGGGCCAGGGTCAGCGCCAGGGCAGCGGCACGCAGCAGCCGTAACCGCGCGGGCACCGTCGCCCGGAAGCGGGTGCGCACGGCGGCGAGCAGACCGGCGCCGGGCGGGCGGCGACGGGGAACGCCCGTCCGCGGCCCCCCTCGTGGCCGCGGACCGGGACGTTCCCCGTGCTCGGCGACCGTTTCGTGCTGTGCCTGTGCGTGTGCCCCGGCCCCCGCTTCAGAGCCACGCTCGGTACCGGCGGTGAGAGTCACTCGCCCTCCAACGTCACGTACACGGACGGTCGCCCGCCCCCCGTTGATCACGAGTCTGCGACGGGTTTTGGCCACGGCCTCGCTCGTTGACGCGTCCCTGACGCCCAGCACCCGCCCCTTGACGGCGGCTTGACGCACCCACCCGACACCCCGTCAGAGACCCGCAAATACGGGGCCTGACCGGCTCGTTCGGGCCGGGCGGAGGCGTATGTTCCCGGTGGCCGCGCGGTCGGTGCACCCGTCATCCCATCGCCGCATCGGCCAAGCGCCGCCTTGTCTGTGCCGGGGCCCCGGCACAGACAAGGCCCGGCCGCCATCCCGCCCCCATCCGCGCCCGACACCTCAAAGGTCCCGAGTCCCCATGCTTCCCGCCGCCCCCCAGCAGGCTCCCCCGCGCGTTCCCGGCCGCGAACCACGGCCCGCACCACCGAGGGGAGGAGGCAAGCGCCGCGCACCGGGCGGGCTGTTCGACCCGAAGCAGCTGGTGCGCTCCGTCCCCGAGGCGCTGCGCAAGCTCCACCCGCGCGCGCTCGTGCGCAACCCGGTCCTGTTCGTGGTCGGTGTCGGCGCCGCACTCACCACGCTCTCCGCTCTGCTGCACCCCGCCGTGTTCACCTGGGTCATCAGCGGCTGGCTCTGGCTCACCGTGGTGTTCGCGAACCTCGCGGAGGCCGTCGCCGAGGGCCGCGGCCGGGCGCAGGCCGAGTCGCTGCGCCGGGCCCGCACCGACACCGTGGCGCTGCGCCTGCGCGACAACTGGCGGGTCGGCACGAACCTCCGGGACGCGGAGACGGAGGCGGTGGCCGCCACCTCCCTCAAGCCCTTCGACTTCGTCATCGTCGAGGCGGGGGAGCTGATCCCCGCCGACGGAGAAGTGGTCGACGGCATCGCGGCGGTCGACGAGTCAGCGGTCACCGGCGAGTCGGCGCCCGTCATCCGCGAGTCCGGCGGCGACCGCTCGGGCGTCACCGGCGGTACGACGGTTCTGTCCGACCGCCTCGTCATCCGGGTCACCTCGCGCCCCGGACACTCGTTCCTGGACCGGATGATCGCCCTCGTCGAGGGGGCGGCGCGGCAGAAGACGCCCAACGAGATAGCCCTGAACATCCTGCTGGCTGCGCTCACGATCATCTTCATCCTGGTCGTGGTGTCGCTCCAGCCGATGGCCGGCCACGCGGGCGCCGCCCAGTCGACCACGGTCCTCGTCGCCCTCCTGGTGACCCTGATCCCGACGACGATCGGCGCGCTGCTCTCGGCCATCGGCATCGCGGGCATGGACCGGCTCGTGCAGCGCAACGTTCTCGCCATGTCCGGGCGGGCAGTTGAAGCCGCGGGCGACGTGAACACGCTGCTGCTCGACAAGACCGGCACCATCACCCTCGGCAACCGCGAGGCCGCCGCCTTCGTGCCGCTGCCCGGCATCGAGGCGCTGCACCTCGCCGACGCCGCCCAGCTGTCCTCGCTCGCCGACGAGACGCCCGAGGGCCGCTCCGTCGTGGTCCTCGCCAAGAACCAGTACGGCCTGCGCGAGCCCGCCGAGGGCGAGCTGGCACTCTCGCGCTACGTGGAGTTCAGCGCCCGCACCCGGATGAGCGGCGTCGACCTGCGCTGGGACAACGGCGCGGTGTGCTCGATCCGCAAGGGCGCGGCCGCCGAGGTCGTCGACTGGGTGCGGATGTACGGGGGTCGGGTCCCGGACGAGGCACGGGAGCTGGCCGAGGCGGTGTCGTCGTCGGGCGGCACGCCTCTCCTGGTGGCGGTGCACGACTGGGACGGGCCGCGTGTGCTCGGCCTCATCCACCTCAAGGACGTCGTGAAGGACGGCATCCGGGAGCGCTTCGCCGAACTGCGCCGCATGGGCATCCGCACCGTGATGATCACCGGCGACAATCCGCTCACGGCCCGCGCCATCGCCCAAGAGGCGGGCGTGGACGACTACTTGGCGGAAGCGACCCCGGAGGACAAGCTCGCCCTCATCAAGAAGGAGCAGGAGGGCGGCAAGCTCGTCGCCATGACCGGTGACGGCACCAACGACGCCCCCGCGCTGGCCCAGGCGGATGTGGGTGTGGCCATGAACACCGGTACCTCGGCCGCCAAGGAGGCCGGGAACATGGTGGACCTGGACTCCAACCCCACCAAGCTCATCGACATCGTCGAGATCGGCAAGCAACTCCTCATCACCCGGGGCGCGTTGACGACCTTCTCCATCACGAACGACGTCGCCAAGTACTTCGCGATCATCCCCGCCATGTTCACGAGCGCCTACCCGGGCCTCGAATCGCTCAACATCATGGGCCTGGAGAGCCCCACGTCCGCGATCACCTCGGCGATCATCTTCAACGCCCTCATCATCATCGCGCTGATCCCGCTGGCCCTGCGCGGCGTCCGCTACACGCCCTCGTCCGCGCACGACCTGCTCCGCCGCAACCTGCTGCGGTACGGACTCGGCGGTCTGGTGCTGCCGTTCGTGGGCATCAAGCTGATCGACCTGGTGGTCTCGACGCTGCCGGGGCTCGGGTAGACGGACGGGCGAGGCGGGCAAGCGGGCAGGTCGGCACACCGTAGAGTCCGCGCAGCGGGGGGCGTCAGGGGGGCGTCAGAGACGGGCAGTTGGCCTTGTGGCGGGGGTGCGGCGGCTGTTGTATGGAGCCGTGAACAGCGCATGGCTCCTCATCGACCGGCCCCCGCATACGTGGGCGCCCCGTCGTGTGCCTCGCTGCCCGGAAGAGATCCGGACGTCGGCCTTCCGCTGACGCCGCCGCACCTTCCGTAGCCCCCGGGGCGCCGCGATCCAGATCCGGCGCCCCTTTTCGTATCCACGCTCATATCCGCACGTCCGCACCGCCCCGCCCGCGGGGCCGTCGCCGTGCCCACACCACCGGATGGACCATGTCTGACTCCGACCTCTCCACTCGTACCGTCCTCGTGACCGGCGCCACCTCCGGCATCGGCCTCGAAACGGCGCGGCAGCTCGCCGAGCGCGGTGCCACCGTGCTGCTGCACGGCCGCATCACCGAGGAGGCACAGGCCGCCGCGGACAACCTCATCGCGACGTCCGGCGTCCCGGCCGGGCGCCTGCGCACCTTCGCCGCCGACTTCTCCCGTCTGGAGGAGGTCGAAACGATGGCCCAGCGCGTCGCCGCCGAACACCCGCACCTGGACGTGCTGGTGAACAACGCGGGCATCGCCGCGCCCGAGCGCCACACCATCACCGCCGACGGCAACGAGATCGCCTTCCAGGTCAACTTCCTCGCCCACTACCTGCTGACGGGCGCCCTGGAGTCCGCCCTCACGAGTGAGCCGGGCGGCCGCGTCGTCAACGTCTCCTCGTCCCTGCACCGCACGGCGAACATCTCCTGGGCCGACCCCAACCGCGCCCGCCGCTACTCGCGCCTCGCCGCGTACGCGCAGTCGCAGCTCGCCCTCACCGTCTTCGCGGCGGACCCGCGGGTGACGGCCGTCTCGGTGCACCCGGGCGTGTGCCGGACCGCGCTGCTCCCGCTGTACGCGCACGAGGGCGTCTCCCCGTCCGAGGGCGCGGCCCACGTCGTCCGCCTCTGCGACCCGGCGGTCGAGATCGTCAACGGCGCCTACTACGACCGCGCCGAGCGCGTCGACCCGGCGCCCTCCGCCACCGAGGACCGCACCGTCAAGCGCCTCAACAAGCTCGCCGACCTGCTGGTCGGCCACACCTCTTGAAGGGCTTCTCCGTTATGTCAAAGCGAGCACGCAAGAAGCGGGACCGTCGTAAGAAGAAGGCCAACCACGGCTCGAAGGCGTCCAACTGACCGCCAGGCAGGGGCGCTCCGTGCGCCCCTGCCGCCCTCTTGTGCGCACCACCCGCCTCTCGCGCGCACCCGCCCCTCTCACGGATCGGCGAAGCCCATGCAGGAACTGTCCCTTCGTCACCTCCCCGCGCTCGCACACTGGTTCACCCCGGAGCCGGTGAGCGCGCCGGGCCCTGCCGCCGTCGGCGAGCACGTGCTCACGACCGGCGTCGGCCGCTGGTGGGCGGACCAGGCCGAGCAGCCCGGCGCCGTAGCGGTGTCCTGCGCGGACCATGTGCTGCTGCGCGGCGACCCCCGGGCGCTCACCCCGGCGGACCTGTCGCCCCTCGGGGACAGCCAC
This sequence comes from Streptomyces sp. NPDC059009, assembly GCF_042740175.1. Taxonomy (NCBI): domain Bacteria; kingdom Bacillati; phylum Actinomycetota; class Actinomycetes; order Kitasatosporales; family Streptomycetaceae; genus Streptomyces; species Streptomyces sp. NPDC059009. The sequence continues at coordinate 17,394 of NZ_JBHYJB010000044.1, forward strand.
ATCCACGCGCCGGCCCGCTTCCTGCCCCTCCTCGGCGCGGCCTTCGAGCAACTCGTCCCGTGCGAGCGGATGGTGTGGACGCGGCAGGAGCCCGCCCAGCGCCACCCGGTGCCGCGCGGGGTGACCGTCCGCCACCTCGAACCCGCCGACACGGAGGCCCTGGTGGACCTCGGCTCCGACGCGTCCTGGATCACGGCCAGTTGGGGCGGCCCGCTCGGCCTCGCCGCCTCCGGCCACGGCTGGGCGGCCACCCGCAGGGACGGCAGCATCCTGGCGCTGGCCTGCACCTACTTCCGGGGCGCTGGGCACGAGGACGTCGCCGTGTTCACGGCGCCCGAACACCGCCGCCACCGCCTCGCGCTCGCCTGCGTGAACGCCCTCACCGAGGACATCGCCCGGCGTGGCCACGTCGCGTCCTGGGACTGCTCCACCCTCAACCGGCCCAGCCGGCTGCTCGCCTGGCACGCCGGCTTCCGCCTGGTGCGGGAGTACGTCCGCTACGCGGCGGGCGGCCCGCGCGCCGCGCTCACGAGTCGAGACCACTCACTCGCAACGTGATGTTGAGACGGCCGGACAGGCCGAGCCCCGGCGGCGCGGTCCCCGCGTGGACGCGCGGCACCCCGTGGAAGGCGAAGCGGGCGGCGCCCCCGAAGACGAAGAGGTCGCCGCTGTGCAGCTCGACGTCCGTGTACGGCTTGGTGCGCGTCTCGCTGTTGCCGAACCGGAAGACGCAGGTGTCCCCCAGGCTCAGCGAGACCACGGGCGCGCCGGACTTCTCGTCCCGGTCCTGGTGCATGCCCATGCGGGCGTCGGCGCCGTAGTAGTTGATCAGCGCGATGTCGTACGGGTCCCTGTCCTGCGGGTCCCAGTCCTGCGGAGCCCTGCCCCGCGGGTCCCCGCCTGGTGAATCCCCGTCCCGCGCCGCCCCGTAGGCATCGGCCACCGCCCGCCGCCCGAGCTCCACGAGCCGCTCGGGCATCGGCTTCACCGGGGCGCCGTCACCGTCGACGGCGGTGCGGGCGTACCCGTACGGGAACCAGTGCCAGCCGAGTCCGAACTGCCGGGCCGTCATCGTGCCGCCCCCGGGCACCCGCACCTCGCGGATCCCGGCGGGCGGCCTGGCCCACTCACGGCAGGCCGCCACGAGCTCCCGCTGCGCGTCGAGGTCCAGCCACTCCGGGAGGTGCACGGCGCCGGGAGCGATCTCCCGGCGCTCGCGGGGAAACAGTCCGCTCATGCCTCCATGGTCCCCGAGGCCGACTCGGCTCCCCCGTCCAGGAGCCGGGTACGGAAGAGATCGAGCACCTCGTCGAGCGCCGCCCGCGTGGGCTGGCCCGGCTCGTCGATCAGGTGTTCCGTGAGCACCGAGTGCGGCGGCAGCACCCCCTCGGGGTTGGCGTCGGCGGCATCGAGCTCCACGGCCCGGAACCCGTCGCCGAGCTCGCGGCGCAGCATGGCGAAGCGGTCGCCGGGCACGAACTTGTCCCCGCGGAACCGCAGGCCGAGCACCGTGAGACCGTCGCGCTCGCAGCGCTCCCGGACCACGGCGAGGTCCGCCGCGGACGTGTCGACGGCGCACGCGCGGCGGCGCCCGATCGGCAGCGGGAGCGACGGCTGCGAGAGGACCGGGGCGAGCAGCCGGTCGTCGGCGGCCATCGCGAGGGCGAAGCCGCCGGTGAAACACATGCCGACGGCGCCCACCCCGGGCCCGCCGCAGCGCTCGTGCTCGTGCGCGGCCAGCGCCCGCAGCCACGTCACGACGGGGGAGCTGCGCCCGGTGGCGAGCTTCGTGAACTCACGGCTCACACACACCTGGAGGAGGGTCGACGCGCCGTAGAGCCCGGTCTGCAGCTTGCCGTGCGCGCGGGGGTCCGGATCCCGTCCCGGCTTGCCGAACAGGACGGGCAGCACGGCGGTGCAGCCGATCGCGGCGACCCGGTCGGCGAACTCCAGGACCTTCGGCGTGATGCCGGGGATCTCCGCCATCACGATGACGGCGGGCCCGGTGCCGCGCCGCAGCACCCTCCGCCTGGTGCCGCCGTGTGTGAACGTCGTCCGCTCGTACCCGCTCAGATCGTGATCGGCCACGCCGTCACCGCCACCTTTCGGACCTGGCCATGACGGCCGGCTCGGGGACACAGATGAACCAACTTCACACAGAAGCGGCCCGCGCAGCTACACCGCCGCCGACGGAGGCGGCCTGACCGGCCATGATCACCACCATTTCCGGGACCTGGCCGTGGCGACCAGTTCGGGGACGGTGGCCAACTTCACGCGGGGGCGGCCGTCGCGGCGGCCGCGGCTCTCCTCGGCGCGGTGGATCGCGGCGAGGCCCCGTGCGTCGACGACGTGGCGGCCGCGGCGCCGCACGAGCCGCTGGAAGGCCCGGGCCCCGCCGGCCGGCGCGGGCAGCGCGCCCGCGACGGCGTCGGCGAGCAGCGTCCCGACGGTCTCGGCGGCACAGGTGCGGTTGGCGCCGATGCCGCCGGAGGGGCCGCGCTTGATCCAGCCCACGACGTACGTGCCGGGCCTGCCGGTCACCCGCCCGCCCTCGTGCGGCACGGTGCCGGTGGCCTCGTCGAAGGGCAGCCCCGCCACCGGCCGCCCCCGGTACCCGACGGCCCGCAGCAGCAGCCCGGCCGGGATCTCCACCTCACCCTGGGAGCCGGTCACTTGGACCCCGCTCACAGCCCCGCTCACGGCCCCGCCACCGGTCCCGTCCCCGTCGGCGTCCCCGGTGACGGTCACCGGCTCCGAGTGGAAGCGGAACACGATGCGCCGCCGCCCGTCGTCGGGCACCGGCGACCAGTCCACGGCGGTGCGCGGCAGGCCCTGCAGCACGGCGGCCTTGTCCCGGGGCCCGGCTGCGACGACGGCCTCCCCGATGCGCGGATCGTGGTCGTCCACGACCAGGTCGACGCCCGGAAGGTGCTTGAGGGCGAGGAGTTCGGACCGGGTGTACGCGGCGTCCTCGGGCCCGCGCCGCCCGAGCAGCACCACGTCGCGCACCTGGCTCGCGCGCAGGGCCGCCAGGGCGTGGTCGGCGATGTCGGTGCGGGCGAGGGCCTCCGGGTCGGCGACCAGGATCCGGGCGACGTCGAGGGCGACGTTCCCGTTGCCGACCACGACGACGCGCTCCGCGGACAGGTCGACGGCGTCCGGGGCGACCTCCGGGTGGGCGTTGTACCAGGCCACGAAGGTGGTCGCGGAGATGCTGCCCGCCAGGTCGGCGCCCTCGACCGGCAGCGGGCGGTCGGCGGCGGCGCCCACCGCGTAGATGACCGCGTCGTGGTGTGCGGCGAGCTCCTCGGCGCTGATGTCGCGGCCCACCTCGACGCCCAACTGCAGCCGTGCCCGGGGGTGTTCGAGGAAGCGCGTGAAGGTCTCGCCGACCTTCTTGGTCCCGGGGTGGTCGGGCGCGACGCCGTACCGCACGAGTCCGCCCGCCACCGGCAGCCGGTCGATCAGCGTGACCTCGGCGTGGGTGTGCAGGAGCAGGTCCTCGGCGGCGTACATCCCGGCGGGCCCGGTGCCGACGACGGCGACCCGGATCGGCGCGAAGTCCGACGGCAGGCTCCGGTGGAAGACCGGCTCGCCCCAGCGGTGGAAGTTCGGGCTGTCACCGTCCCGTTGGGCCGGGCCACCCCTCTCCTCCCCCTTCTCCCTCTCCTCCCTCTCCTTCTCCCGCTCCGCGTAGTAGGCGGCGTTGATGTCCACGTACTCCCGCTGCGCCCCGTCGAGGCGGTCCGCCGGGGAGATCGCGTCGACCGGGCAGGCGTCCGCGCAGGCGCCGCAGTCGATGCAGGACTTCGGGTCGATGTAGAGCATCTCCGTGGACCCGAACTCCCGCTCCTCGGGCGTCGGATGGATGCAGTTGACCGGGCAGACCGCGACACAGGTCGCGTCGGAGCAGCAGTTCTGCGTGATGGCGTAGGGCATGTCGGTGTCGTCCGCTCAGATCAAGTGGGCGCGCTTGTAGAAGGCGAGGGCCGGCTTGGTGAGCAGGCGGGCCGAGGCGAGGAAGTCCATGAGTCCCGAGCAGCTCGACCGCATCATCGACTTGTGGTGCTGATTGGCCTTGGCCTCGGCGCGGGCGCGCTCGGCGTCGAGTCCGGCGTTCGCGTACACGTCCTTGTTGACCATGCTGGTGACGATGACGTACGCGGCGAAGGCGATGAAGAAGGAGCTGAACTGGCGGCGCACCCAGCCCGCGTTCGCGAGGCGCTTGCGCGTCTCGTCGCGCGCGAACTTCATGTGCCGCGACTCCTCGACGACATGGATGTTGTTGATGGTGCGCACGAACGGCACGACCCGCTCGTCCCGCATCCAGTCGCGCTGCATGACGTCGAGGACCTCCTCGGCGACGAGGATGGCCGCGTACGCGGACTCCCCGAAGAAGAGGGTCTTGCAGACGCGGCCGAGCTCGACGGCGACGCGGTGCGGGCGGTACGCCGGGGCGCCGAGCTTCTTGGCACCGCGCGCGAACATGATCGAGTGGCGGCACTCCTCGGCGATCTCCGTGAGGGCCCACTGGAACTCGGCGGTGGTGGGGTCCTTCGCGTAGATGTCCCGCAGCACCAGCTGCTGGAGGATCATCTCGAACCAGATGCCGGTGCTGGCGACGGACGCGGCCTCGTGCCGGGTCAGCTCCTTGCGCTGCGCCTCGCTCAACTCCCTCCAGTACGCGGTCCCGTAGAGCGTGCTCCACTCCGGGCTCGCCCCGTGGAAGTCCTTGTCCAGCGGCGTCTCCCAGTCGACCTCGGTGGCCGGGTCGTAGGAGAGCGTCGCCGCCGAGTCGAGCAACCGCCGGGCGACGTCGTCCTCCTCGCGCCGTCCCGCGGTCTGCGGCCGAACCGTGCTGCTTGCACCTGCCATGCTGCGGCTCCTCGGATCGCTTGTTAGACGGACCGTATAACAAGGATTTCGCGGAGCCTACCCCTCGGTAAGAATTCGCTTCACTTCTCAACTGAGGGGCTCCCGGAGGAGGAACTCGAGGAAGAAGGGGCTCGACAGGGAGGGCTCGGAGAGGCGCTCTCCGCCGCCTACGCCGCGTCGTGGAAGACCAGCCCGAGAGCCCGCCGCCGCCCCGACCGCACGACGCTCACCCCGTGCCGCATCGCCCCCGCCGACCAGCCGCGCGCCGACCGCACCGGCCGGTCCCGGGTGGTGAAGACCAGGCCGTGGCCCTGCTCCAGCACCCGCGCGGTCCCCCGCGACTGCGCCCGCGGCCGCTGCTCGACGAGCAGGAACTCGCCCCCGGTGTAGTCCGTCCCGTACGCGTCCAGGCCGATGACGACCTGGAGGGGGAAGACCATGTCCCCGAACACGTCCCGGTGCAGGGCGTTCCAGTCGCCCTCCCCGTAGCGCAGGAGGATCTGGGCGGAGCGGTCCTGGCCCGCCGCGTGGCAGTCGGCGAGCCAGTCGTCGAGGCTGTCCGGCCAGGGCGCGGGGCGGCCGAGGCGGGCCGCCCAGTCCCGGGCGACGGTGAGCAGCCGCGGGTAGAGCGCGGCGCGCAGCGCGGCGACGGGCTCGGGCAGATCGTGGGTGAAGTAGCGGTACTGGCCGGAGCCGAAGCGGTGCCGGGCCATGTCGACCGTGGTGCGGAACAGCTCCTCGCGGTCGTAGAGCCCGGCGATCTCCGCGCACTGCTCCGGCGTGAGCAGACGCGGCGTGAGCGCACACCCGTAGGCGTCCAACTCCCCTGCCAGGGACGCCCAGTCGGCGTCGGCCACGCGCCGGGCGAGGTCGCCGTCGGCTCCGGTACCGGTCCTGTCAGCGGTCCCCGCTACCGCGCTCACGACGACAGCGCCCCTTCGTGTACGAGCAGCCGCTCCTTGCGCTCGAGGCCGCCCGCGTACCCGGTCAGGGACCCGTCGGCGCCGATCACTCGGTGGCAGGGGCGCACCACGAGCAGCGGGTTGGCGCCGATCGCGGTGCCGACGGCGCGGACCGCGGCACGGGAGGCGCCGATCCGGGCGGCGATCTCGCCGTAGCTAAGGGTCTCCCCGTACGGGATGGCGTCGAGCGCGTCCCAGACGCGGCGCCGGAACTCCGTGCCGGAGGCGGCGTACTCGATGTCGAAGGAGGTGCGCTCCCCCGCGAAGTACGCCGTCAGCTGCCCGGCGATCTCGCCGAACGCGGCGGCGTCCTCGACCCAGTCGTCCTGTACGACGGCGCCGCCCTTCTGGCCGGGCACGGAGAGCGAGACAAGCGCGGTGCCGCCGGGAGCGCCGGCGGACGCCTCCCCGACGAGCAGCAGCTCGCCGATCGGGCTGGCGAGGGTGGTGTAGACCGTCATGGCCTGGCCCTTTCTGATGGTGCTTGCCAGGTGTCCCCGGCAGGTCAGCGGTGGTGATGTCCTCCACTGTGCTGCGCGCGGGGGCGCGGTGCTGGCGGGAATCGGACACGGCACTCGGCGCCCCGCCGAAGGCCACGTCCCGCTGCAGCCCCTGGTCCAGCTCCGCCGAAGCTCAGCCGAAGCCCACCCGGTCCAGCCAGAAGCCGAGCAGCCCCGCGTCCCCCAGGATCTCAAAGGCCCGGCTGTCGGCCGGCCGCCTCCGGTACACGAGCAGAAGCAGCTCCACCAGCGGCCCCCGCACCGCGACCGCGCACTTCTCGTGGCCCCGGCGCCAGGTGATCACGTCGCCCGTGAGGTCGACCACCCACTCCGCGCCCGCCTCCGGCGCCATGTCCGTGGCGTGCAGGTGGAGGGTGCGGCCGGGGCCGGGGAGCTCCCGCATGCGCGGGTCGGCCTCGAAGTGCCATGGCAGGGAGCCGAGCTCCAGCCACTCGTCGAGCGCGTCGACGGCGACCGCCTCGTCCAGCGTGTACCTCTCGCCGAGGGCGAGTATCGCGTCGGCGCGGTGGATGGCTGTCTCGTGGGTGAAGCGGCGGGCGTAGAACGCGGTGGTCCCGCCCGGTACCGGCGTCCACAGTGTGGCCTCCGGGCCGGCCGCCCGCAGCGTGTCCGCGAGCCGCTCGGCGCCCTCACGCAGCCAGGGCGTGAGAACTGTGGGGTCCTCGTGCGCGTACGGCGCGAGGTTGCGGAAGAAGCCGTCGGGCGCCGGCTCCTTCGCGCGCGTGCGCACCATCTCCTCGGCCCAGCGCTGGCCGCCGCCGAGGTGGCGCACCAACTGCCCCACGTTCCACCCCGGGCAGGACGGCACCGGGACCGTCAGGTCCGCGGCCGCGATGCGGGACGCGAGGAGCTCCGCCTGCGCGACGATCTCGGCGCACTGCCGCGCGTACGTCGGCGGAGAGACGCCCGGCGAGGGCGGCGGACCCGGCGAAGTAGTCATGCGCACCACGGTAGGTCCCGCGACTGACAGTGAACCTGTACTTGCGGCAATCCCGCATGTACAGAGAGCTCGCAATGCCGGGCCACCCCAGGCTGGACCACCCCTCGATTCATCCACCCCCACCCCGCACAATGACTCTGCCCGCGCCCCGAACCCCGAGGTCCGCCCATGCCACCCCCGCTTCCCCTCCCCCTCGACGGCATCACCGTCGTCAGCCTCGAACAGGCCGTCGCCGCCCCCTTCGCCACCCGGCAGCTCGCCGATCTCGGGGCCCGGGTCATCAAGGTCGAGCGGCCGGGCGGCGGGGACTTCGCGCGGCGCTACGACACCACGGTGCACGGGCAGGCCAGCTATTTCGTGTGGCTCAACCGGTCCAAGGAGTCCGTCACGCTCGACCTCAAGTCGGCGCGGGGCCGCGCGATTCTCGCCCGACTCCTCGCGGGCGCCGATGTGTTCGTGCAGAACCTGGCCCCGGGCGCCGCCGACCGCCTCGGTCTCGGCGCGGCGGAGCTCCAGGCCCGCCACCCGTCCCTGATCCCCTGCACCCTCACCGGCTACGGCACCGACGGACCGTGGGCGGACCGCAAGGCGTACGACCTGCTCGTGCAGTGCCAGACGGGGCTGCTCCAGCTGACCGGGACGCCCGAGGAGGCCGTGCGGGTCGGGATCTCCGTCGCCGACATCGCGGGCGGGATGTACCTGTACACCGGCATCCTGTCGACCCTGTTCACACGCGCCACGACGGGCCGCGCGCACGCCGTCGAGGTCTCCCTCTTCGACGCGCTCGCCGAGTGGATGAGCCAGCCCGCGTACTACACGCGCTACGGCGGGACACAGCCGCCGCGCGTCGGCGCGCAGCACGCCACCGTCGCGCCCTACGGCCCCTTCACCGCGGCGGACGGCAAGGACGTGCTCCTGTCCGTGCAGAACGAACCCGAGTGGGCGGCCCTGTGCGCCCATGTCCTCGGCCGCCCCGAACTCACCGACGATCCACGCTTCGCCACCGGCTCCGACCGGGTCGCGCACCGCGAGGAGCTCAACGCGCTCATCGCCGCCCGCTTCCGGGAGCTCACCAGCGAGCGCGCCATGGCCCTGCTCGACGAGGCGAACATCGCCAACGCGGGCGTGAACTCGGTCCACGAGTTCCTCGACCACCCGGTCCTGACCGAGCGCGACCGCTGGTCGAAGGTCGGGCTCCCGGGCGCACAGGCCATGGAGGCGCTCCTGCCCCCGGTCCGCCTGGCCGGGGTGGAGCCCCGCATGGACCCCGTACCGGCCCCCGGCGAACACACCGACCGCGTGCTCGCAGCCCTCGGCCTGAGCCCCGCGGAGCTCGACGAACTACGCGCGCAGGGCGTCATCGGCGGCCCCACCTCCTGAAGCCCCCCGGAAGGTACACCGTGAGCACCCTCGACCTCCTCTCCCCCGACGAACGCCTCGCCGTCGCCACGGTCCGCGCCTTCGTCGACAAGGAAGTACGGCCCGTGGCCCGCGAGTTGGAGCACGCGGACACCTACCCGGAGGCGCTGATCGCGCGCATGAAGGAGCTGGGGGTCTTCGGTCTCGCGGTCCCCGAGGAGTACGGGGGCACGCCCGTGTCCGCGTCCTGCTTCGTGCTGATCACCGAGGAGCTGGCGCGCGGCTGGATGAGCCTGGCGGGCGCCATGGGCGGCCACACCGTGGTTGCGAAGCTCCTGCTCCTCTTCGGCACCCGGGAGCAGCGGGCGCGCTGGCTGCCGGGGCTCGCGACGGGCGAGGTGCGCGCGGCGATGGCCCTCACCGAGCCCGGGGGCGGCTCCGATCTGCAGGCCCTGCGCACGGTCGCGCGGCGCGACGGGGACACGTACGTCGTCGACGGCGCGAAGACGTGGATCACCAACGCACGCCGCGCGGGCCTGATCGCGCTGCTGTGCAAGACCGACCCAGACGCCGACCCCCGCCACCGGGGCATCTCGATCCTCCTCGTCGAGCACGGCCCGGGCCTGACGGTCTCCCGCGACCTGCCGAAGCTGGGCTACAAGGGCGTGGAGAGCTGCGAGTTGAGCTTCGACGGCCACCGGGCCCCGGCGGGCGCGCTGCTCGGCGGCGTCGAGGGCGAGGGCTTCGCGCAGATGATGAAGGGCCTGGAGACGGGCCGCCTCCAGGTCGCGGCGCGGGCGCTCGGCGTGGGCCGGGCGGCGTTCGAGGACGCGCTGCGGTACGCGCAGGAGCGCGAGTCGTTCGGCGAACCCATCTGGAAGCACCAGTCGGTGGGCAACCACCTTGCGGAGATGGCCACTTCACTCACGGCGGCCCGTCAGCTCACCCTGCACGCGGCCCGCGCGATGGACGCGGGCCGCCGCGTCGACATGGAGGCGGGCATGGCGAAGCTCTTCGCGTCCGAGACGGCGATGCGGGTGGCCCTGGACGCGGTGCGCATCCACGGCGGCTACGGCTACTCGACGGAGTTCGACGTCGAACGCTACTTCCGGGACGCCCCGTTGATGATCGTCGGTGAGGGCACCAACGAGATCCAGCGCTCCCTCATAGCCCGCCAACTCGTCGCCCGCGGCGGCCTGGACACGTAGTCCGCCGCCTTCACCGCACCGGCGCGCCGAGCCCCTCCACCACCGTCGCGTTCGGCAGCCCCGCCAGCGCCTTGCCCGGCACGATGAGCTTGCCCCGGCGGCTGCCGCTGCCGATCAGGGCGTACGGCAGGTCGGCGACGGCCGCGTCCACCAGGACCGGCCAGTCGGCGGGCAGCCCGACGGGGGTGATGCCGCCGTACTCCATGCCGGTCTCCCCGGTGGCCGTGTCCATCGGCGCGAACGAGGCTTTGCGGGCGCCGAGTTGGCGCCGCACGACGCCGTTGACGTCCACCCGGTGGCTGGACAGCACGACGCAGGCCGCGAGGCTCACCTCGCCGCCCCGCTTCCCGGCGACGACGACGCAGTTCGCGGACTCGTCCAGGAGCTCGGGCCCGTAGTGCTCCACGAACGTCGCGGTGTCGGCCCACTCCGGGTCGGTGTCGACGTGGACGAGCTGCTCGGCGGGGACAGCACCAGCCCAGGCGCGCACGGCGGCGGCGACGGGCGCGACGAGCAGGTCGAGGGCCTCGGGGGCGGGGCGGACGACGTCGAAGTTTCCGAGAGGAGCACGCATGCGCGCACGCTAACAGGCGGGCCCGCACACCGGCTTCGGCGCCCGCGGGGCTTCAGTACGCCGCCGCATGCGCGGGCGGCACCGACACCGACATCGTCATCTCCACCGGCACGTCCCCCTTGTTGTGGTAGCCGTGCGCCACATTGGCCTCGAACGTCGCGGCACAGCCCGCCGGTACGAGGTGCTCCTCGCCGCCGACGACGAGGGTCAGCTCGCCCGCCGTGACGTGCAGCAGCTCGGCGGTGCCCGGCGGGTGCGCGTCCGAGTCGCTGCCGTCGCCGGGCATCAGCTTCCACTGCCACAGCTCGAACGGACCGCGCACCTCGGCGCCGACGAGGAGCGTGGTGCTCGACCCGGCCTCCGTGGACCACATGCGCACCATCTGCTCCGGGGGCACCAGCCGTACGTCCGGGCCCTGTTCGTAGTCGAGGAGCGTGGTGATGCTGACGCCGAGCGCGTCGGCGAGCTTGACGGTGATGCCGACACTGGGGTTCGTGCGGGCCTGCTCGATCTGGATGATCATGCCCCGGCTGACCCCGGAGCGGGCCGCGAGGGCGTCGAGCGTGAAGCCCCGCTCGCCGCGCCAGCGCTTGAGGTTGCGCGCGAGCGACTGAGTGAGCTGATCGAGATCCGACACGGGCCGACCCATTCCGTCCATTATTTTGGATGACAGAGTTCATTGCAGTGAACTACGGTGTGGTGCACCTGAAGGTTCACCACACTGTACTGCGAGGTCCCGATCATGACAGCACTGTTCGCCTTGGCCACCAGCCTGCTCTGGGGCCTCGCCGACTTCGGCGGCGGACTGCTGACCCGGCGCATCCCCGCGCTCACGGTCGTGGTGGCCTCGCAGTGCATCGCCGTGGTCGTCCTCGGCGCCATCGTGCTCGCGACCGGCGGCTGGACGGAGTGGGGGCCGCAGCTGTGGTTCGCGGTGGGCGCGGGCCTGGTCGGTCCGGTCGCGATGCTCGCCTTCTACAAGGCGCTCGCCCTCGGCCCGATGGGCGTCGTCTCCCCGCTCGGCTCCCTCGGCGTGGCCGTCCCGGTGGGCGTCGGCCTGTTCCTCGGCGAACGCCCGGGCCTCGGCCAGGTGGCGGGGATCGCGGTAGCGGTCGCGGGCATCGTGCTCGCGGGCGGACCGGAGCTGCGCGGCGCCCCGGTCCAGCGCCAGGCGGTGCTGCTCACCCTCCTCGCGGCCTTCGGCTTCGGCGCCGTGATGGCCCTCATCGCCGAGGCGTCCACCACCCTCACCGGGCTGTTCCTGGCCCTCTTCGTGCAGCGCGTGACCAACGTCGCCGCGGGCGGCGCGGCCCTGTGGGTCTCCGTGCGCCGGGGCGGCTCCGCGCTCCCGGAGGGCGCCGGAATGGAGATCGTCCGGAAGTCGCTGCCCGCCCTCGCCTTCGTCGGCCTCGCCGACGTCGCGGCGAACGGCACATACTCGGTGGCCGCCCAGACCGGCCCCGTCACCATCGCCGCCGTGCTCGCCTCGCTCTACCCCGTGGTCACCGCGCTCGCCGCGCGCGGCATCCTCAAGGAACGGCTGCGCGGGGTGCAGGCGGCGGGCGCGGGCCTGGCCCTGGTCGGCACGGTCCTGCTGGCCACCGGCTGAGAGCCGGGGCGCACCGGGACTCAGGTATCGCTCAACTCGCCCAGCGCCAGCAGCTCTTCGGGCGTGACGCCCTCGGGGATCGGCACCGGAGCGGGGGTGCGCAGCGGCGGCTGCCACCCCTTCTCCGCGTCCCAGCTGCGCACCACCCGGGCGGGCGCCCCGGCCACCACCGCGTGGTCGGGCACCTCACCGCGGACGACCGCACCGGCCGCCACCACCACGTTCCGGCCGAGCCGCGCCCCGGGAAGGATCACCGCACCCGTGCCGATCCAGCAGCCGGGGCCGATCTCCACGGGCTCCATGCGCGGCCACTGCTTGCCGATGGGGGTGTGCGGATCGTCGTACGAGTGGTTGGTCGAGGTCACGTAGACATACGGGCCGAAGTAGGTGTCGTCGCCGATCGTCACCCTCGTGTCGGCGATGACGTGGCTGCCACGGCCGAGGACGACGCCGCTGCCGATGGTCAGGATCGGGTCCGGGCCGAGGTCCAGGTCGGGCATCATCCCGGCGGTCAGCGTGACGTGTTCGCCGATGATGCAGTGGTCGCCGAGGTGGATCCAGGGCGCCCCGAAGACGGTGCCCTGCGGGAAGGCCAGCTTGGTGCCGGGCCCGATCGAGCCGAACCGCAGCCGCCCGGGCCGCTCCTGGCTGACCGCTCCGGTGCGCTGCACCCACGCCCAGCCCGCGTGCACGGCGCGCTGCGCGACACGGCGCCGCCAAGCGGAGACAGACGAGAACGTGTTCTTACTCTTCGGCACCCGCACACGGTACTCAGCCGCGCCCGCGCCGGTGAGGCCCACGACCTGTGATCTTCACCCCACGCGACGGCCCGCGCACCCGTCCCGTACCGTTCGCTCAGGCGTGACCAGACGTACGTACGAAGGGGAGTTCCGATGGGCCACGAGGCACTGATCAAGGGAGTCGGCGGCAAGGAGCCGAAGGTCGATCCGGCCGCCTTCACCGCGCCGACCTCGGTCCTGGTCGGCGACGTGACCCTGGGCGCGGGCGCCAGCGCCTGGTACGGGGCGGTCCTGCGCGGCGACTGCGAGGCCATCGTGGTCGGCGCCGACGCCAACATCCAGGACAACTGCACGCTCCACGCCGACCCGGGCTTCCCGCTGACCGTCGGCGAGCGCGTCTCGGTCGGCCACAACGCGGTGCTGCACGGCTGCACCGTCGAGGACGACTGCCTCGTCGGCATGGGCGCCACGGTCCTCAACGGCGCGGTGATCGGCGCCGGTTCACTGGTCGCCGCCCAGGCGTTGGTCCCGCAGGGCATGGAGGTGCCGCCGGGCTCGCTGGTCGCGGGGGTGCCCGCGAAGGTGCGCCGCCCGCTCACCGAGGAGGAGCGGGCGGGCATTTCGCTGAACGGCACGGTGTACGTGGAGCTCGCCAAGACCCACCGCGAGGCGCACGCCGAGTAGCGCACGCCCGAGGGGTGTCAGTCGGTGGCGACGGCGGGTTCGGGCGTCGCGTCGCCGCCCTGCGCCGCGTGCTTCTTCGCCCGGCGCTTGACGACCAGCATCGAGGCCAGGCCGATGAGCAGGGCCAGGGCCAGGCCGAGGTACGAGAACCGCTTCAGCCAGTCCTCGGCGACGACGCCCACGTAGTAGATGACGGCGGTGGTGCCGCCCGCCCAGACGATGCCGCCGAGGACGTTGGCGATCAGGAACTTCCAGTACGGCATGTGCAGGACGCCCGCGAGCGGGCCCGCGAAGATCCGCAGCAGGGCGACGAAGCGGCCGAAGAACACGGCCCACATGCCCCACTTCTGGAAGGACCGCTCGGCGCTGCCGACGTTCGCCTCGCTGAAGTGCTTGGGGAACTTCCGTCCCAGCCAGGCGAGGAGCGGTCTGCCGCCCTTGCGTCCGATGGCATAGCCGATGGAGTCGCCGATGACCGCCCCCGCGCTCGCGCACGCCCCCAGAATCACCGGGTTGATGTGGTCCTGCTGCGACGACAGCAGCGCCGCCGAGATCAGCACGATCTCGCCGGGCAGCGGAATCCCGAGGCTCTCCAGACCGATGACGCCGGCCACCAACGCGTAGACGGCGACCGCCGGTACGGTCTCGAGCCACTCCTGGACGTGCAAGCCGGTTCCTCCCGTTGTGATGTTCGTGCACCCGGCGTGCGCGCCCCCACCTGCTCGCGCACGCCGGGCAGCCTACCCGGTCACTCCGCCGGCACGGAGTCCCAGAGGTCGCACACATGAACACCGTCCAGCGCCGTCCCGACGGTGTTCCCGCCCGCCGACGCGGTGCGCAGAGACAGCACCTGACCTGGATGTTCACGCTGGTCGGGGACGGTGGGCTGGCCCTCGGCACGAGGCGGGCCGCCGTGGATGAAGGAACCCCAGTACCCGACCATCTGCCGTGACAGGGCGCGCTGTTCACGGTTGAGGGGAGTTTTCAGGCCGAAGTGTTTGAAGAGGTATTGGACCTCGTTCACATGCGTCGCCCCGAAGTCGAAGGTCCTGCCCGCCTCCCGGATCGAGGCGAACGGCGGCGAGGTGCGGTCCGCGAACTCATAGCCGTAGACGGGCCCGCGCCCCGCGAGCGCCCGGTCGAGCCGCAGCGCCGAGCACGCGAACATCCGGTCCCCGGCCGTCGCCGCGAAGGCGTGCGTGGGCGAGGCGAACGCCGACAGCGGATACCGCTTCAGGGCGGCGGCGCCGACCTGCGCCCCGTACTCCTGCGTGAGCGCGCCCGGGTACTGGGCGGCGGTCAGCGGCTTGCCCTGCCCCTCGAAGCGCGGGTACACGAAGAGCCTGCCCTCGTCGGAGTTGGCGCCGTTGAGGACCGGGATCCCGGCCGCGCTCCCCGCCGCGTACGCCTTCATGGGCTGCTGCGGGAGGAAGCCCCCGCCGACGACCGGACCCCAGTCGAACCCGGCCTGCGCGGCGAGGATGTCCTTGGCCGGTTTTCTCCGCAAGCAGTTGAGCGCCGTGGCCGGGTCGGGGCAGCCCGCCTTCTTCGCGAACTCCGCACCGGAGGCGACCGCCTTCCCGTGCGCACGGCCCGCACAGTCCCCGTACGCACCGCTCTCCACGATGCCCGCCCGGTACAGGCCCCGGGCGCCGGGCGAGGCGAGCTGGGTGCAGACGGACCGGCCGCCCGCCGACTCGCCCGCGATCGTCACGCGCCCGGCGTCCCCGCCGAACCGCCCGATGTTGGCGCGCACCCAGCGCAGCGCGGCCTGCTGGTCCTGCATCCCGAAGTTGCCGGAGACGCGGTCGGCAGCCTCCTGGTCGAGCCCCTCGGTGGCGAGGAAACCCATGGCCCCCAGGCGGTAGTTGACGGTGACGACGACGGCGCCGGTCTGCCGGGCGAAGGCGTCGGGCACGATGTCCTCGCCCGCGCCGGCGGTGAGTCCGCCGCCGTGCAGCCACACCATCACGGGCCGCCGCTCGCCGCCCTCGGGGGCGTACACGTTCAGGTCGAGACAGTCCTCGGTGTGGCTCGGGTTCTCGTAACCCGGATCCCAACTGGCCGTCTGTACACACCGGTTGCCGAACGCGTCGGCGTCCCGTACGCCCCTCCAGGGCTCGGCGGGGCGCGGCGGCCGCCAGCGCAGGTCCCCGACGGGCTGCTCGGCGTAGGGGATCCCGAGGAACTGCCGTCCCTCGCGGGTGACTTCGCCCCGCACCCACCCGGCGTCGGTCCGCACCACCGCACCGCCACCACTGCTGGGGACAGCCTGCGCCGCCTGCGCGGCCGTCGGCGCGAGCCCGGCCGCGGCCACGGCCGCCGCGCACCCGGCGACCACGGCCCCGGCCCGCCGTATCCGCCCCACTGCCCCTCGCGTACGTCTCATCCGGACGCTCCCTTCACGACGACATGCCCGTGCAGCCTGAATTCCCTTGCCGATACGCCCACTTCGACATCCCTGCGCCCGGTGCCGAGCACCCACCCGTGCCGCTTCACGTCCCACGACGACAGCGTCCGCGCGTCGACCCGTACGGTGACCCGGCGCCGCTCCCCCGCCTGCAGCGCGACCCGCCGGTAGCCGCCGAGCGCCCGCTTCGCCTGCGCGAGGCCCAGCTCCGGAGCGGCCCCCACATACACCTGCGCGACACTCACACCGTCCCTGCGCCCCGTGTTCCGCACCTGGAAACTCACCTCGACGTCCCCGCCCGACCGCACCTGACGCACCCTCAAGTCCGAGTAGGAGAAGGAGGTGTACGACAGTCCGTGCCCGAACGGGAACAGCGGCCGCACCCCTTCGGTGTCGTACCAGCGGTAGCCGACGTGGATCCCCTCCGAGTACTCCTCGACCCCGTCGACCCCCGGGTAGCGCTTCGGGTCCCCGGCGACGGGATGGCGGTCGTCGTCGACCGGGAAGGACTGGGTGAGCCGTCCACCCGGGTCGCAGTCCCCGAACAGGACGGCGGCGGTGGCGGCCGCGCCCTCCTGCCCGGGGTAGTACATCTGCAGCACGGCCGCGGTCCGCTCCAGCCACGGCATGGAGGTCGCGGACGAGGTGTTGAGGACCACGGTCGTACGGGGGTTGGCCGCGGTCACCGCCTGGATCAGCGCCTCCTGGTGGCCGGGGAGCGCGACGGTCGTGCGGTCCTGGCCCTCGGTGGCGTCCTCGTACGCGAACAGGACCACGCTGTGGGCGCCGCGCGCGGCCCGCACCGCGGCGGCCACGTCCGTCGCGCGGGTGGCGCCGGTGATGCGCCGCAGCCGGAAGGTCTGCCCCTGCGCGCCGCCCTTCGCGGTGATGCGCAGCCGGTGCCCGCCCTTCGCGAGGGGCTGCGCCCTGCGCCGCACGGCGAGCCCGTCGGTCGCGGCGGACACCAGACCCCCGGTGAAGAACTCCCCGTACCCGGGCAGCGGCGGAAAGAGCTCCGTCCCGTCGAGCTCCACCTTGGGCCGCTCGCCCGAGTAGTGGATGACGAACGTCCACTCGTCGGCGTCGGCGACGCTCAGCGTCCCCTCGTACGACCAGTCCCTGCCCGCCTCGACGCGCTGCCCCTCGGGGTCGAACCCGGGGGTCAGGACGCCGCCGGGCAGGGCCTTCCCGAAGAGGTCCTCACCGAGGGCGTAGGTGACGGCGGCGCCCTTCCCGGCCCGGGCCCGGATGGCGTCGAGGGGGCTCTCGGCCCGGTCGGGGACGACATGGGCGCTGCCGCCGCCGCTCACGAAGGGCAGGGAGCCGGTGGGCCCGATGACGGCGATGCTGCGGGCGGCCCGCCCGTCGAGCGGCAGCATGCGCCGGGCGTTGTGCAGCAGCGTGGCCCCGGCCTTGGCGACTTCGAGGGCCACGGCGGCCCCGGCGGCGGGGTCGCGCCCCGGCCGCTCCGGCACGCTCCCGTCCAGGAGCCCGAACCGCTCCATGACCCCGAGCACCCGCCGCACGGACCGGTCGACGTGCGCCTGCGGGACGCTCCCGTCCAGGACGGCCTTCTTCAGGGCGGCCCCGAAGTAGCCGTCGTTCGGCATCTCCATGTCGAGCCCGGCGGCGATCGCGGCGACGGTGGAGTGGGCGGCGAACCAGTCGGTCATCACCCACCCGTCGAACCCCCAGCCCTCCCGCAGCACCCCGGTGAGCAGCTCACGGCTCTCGCACGCGAAGGTCCCGTTGACCTTGTTGTAGGCCCCCATGACGGACCCCACCCCGGCGTCCACGGCGGCCTGGAAGCCCCGCAGCTCCGTCTCCCGCATGGTCCGCTCGTCGGCCCGCACGTCGATCGACATGCGGTCCTTCTCCTGGTTGTTGAGGGCGAAGTGCTTGACCGTGGCGATCAGCCCTTCCCCCTGGATCCCCTTGATCTCCTGGGCGACGAGGTCACCGGCGAGCAGCGGGTCCTCGCTGAAGGTCTCGAAGTTCCGCCCCGCGTACGGGGTGCGGATCAGATTCACCATGGGCGAGAGCAGCACGTCCTGCCCCAGCGCCCGCCCCTCCCTCCCGATGACCCGCCCGTACTCGCGCGCGAGACGCGGATCGAAGGCGGCGGCGAGCAGGACGGGGGCGGGCAGAGCGGTGGCGTGCGCGGTGACCCGCACGCCCGCGGGCCCGTCGGCGAGCCGCAGCTCGGGGATGCCGAGCCGGGGCACCCCGGCCACGTACCCGGCCTGGCCCAGGCCCTTCGGATCGGTCCCGCCGTGCAGGAGGGAGATCTTCTCGTCGAGGGTGAGCTTCCCGATGAGGGCCTCGACCCGGGGCCCGGCACCGGGCCCCTGTCTGGTGCGGGCGGCGGCGTACGAGGGCGCCGAGACGCCCGCGGCGGCCGCGGCGGCCACGGTGATCGCGCCGCCGAGAAGGCGCAGGGCAGACCGCCGGGACACGGTGTCGGACATGAACCGTCACTCCTTCTGTGCGTGGATCGCCTTCGACCTTTGAACGCACTATGCGTCACAAGAAACTTGACGCACCGTTAGACACCACGGGGGCGGCGGGAAAACTATGCCCGGCAGTGACTCGTGTCAATGAGATGAGCGAGAACGGTGACGGAAGGAGGGCTCCGGAGGGGCCGAACGCATTGAAGAGTTGAAGGAGACGACGGGCGCGCAGGGGTGCGGATGCGCGGCACCAACAGGTGCGCGGGGGCGGTCACTTGACCGGCCCCCGCGCGCTCGGGTGGAAGAGCGAGCCCTCAGTCGTTGGGCCGCAGGGTCCAGATGACGGTCATCTCGCCCGTCACGGCGCCGTCCTCGCGCTGGATCTCGACCGTGATCGGGAACTCGGGGCGCCGCCCCTCGTCCAGCTCGGCGATGACCTCGGCGGCCGGGCGGCCGAGCCTCGCGGTGGCGGTCAGCGGACCGCGGGCCAGCTTCTTGTACGTGGTCTCGGCCCGCACCGGCAGCGGCACCGCACGGCCCAGCTCGGACCCGAAGGCGGCGATCACGACGGCACCGGTGGCCGACTCCCCCAACGTGAACATGGCACCGGCGTGCGGCCCGCCGACGTGATTCTGGTACTCGGCCTGATCGGGCAGGGCGAGCACGGCCTTCTCCGGAGTGGTCTCGAGGTACTCGAGCTTCAGGGTCCGGACCATCGGCACGGTGGCGGCGAGCATCTCGCCGATCGACATCTGGTCAGCGCTCATGCCGAGATGTTACCCACGAGTAGAACGCCTTGGCCAGGGCTGAACCGGAGGCCGGGGCCGCAGCCCGGTGCGGGACCCGGGCCCGGACCCCGCACCAGAACCGCCCGGGCCCTTGCCCGACCGTGATCCCCGTGTCCTAGGGTTACGGCCCATGTGGCCCGGACAGCAGAACCCCGACGGCGAGCAGAACCCCTCGCAGAACCCGCAGAACGCGCAGAACCCGTATCTGCAGCCGGGGTACCAGCAGCAGGGCCAGGGCGCCCCGGACCCGCACGCCCCGTGGAACGCGCCGACCCAGCCCGTCGGCCCGTCGGTGCCCCCGGCCCACGGTGGCGGTGACACCGGCGGTGGCGGTGGCGGCAGGAAGTCCGACCGGAGCCGGCTCATCGCCCTCGTCGCGGCCGGCGCCGTCGTCGTGGCCTGCGGTGTCACCGCGCTGTTCACGCTCGGCGGCGACAAGGACGACGAGGCGAGGCCCGAGCCGACCAAGTCCCGCACCTCGCCGACCGCTTCGGCCTCCGACGACTCCAACTCCCGCGCGGACGGCGGCAGTCTGAAGCCGACCGTGAAGGGCTGGAAGGTCGTGACCAACCCCAGCCAGGGCATCGCCTTCGAAGTGCCCGCCGACTGGGAGCTGGAGACGCCCGGCTACGCCATCACCGGCGGCGAGGCGGGCGACGAGGACAGCATCCTCATCGGGATGCGCGCCCCCGCGTTCCTCCAGCGGCAGTGGTGCATGGACGACACCAACAAGGACGGCGACACGGACAAGACGGCGCTCGCGCGGACCGGCAGCAGGGGGCGCGGCAACAGCAAGGCGAAGACCGTCGACGAAATGGCCCGCCAGGACTCCCGTACCTGGACCTACGTCGCGTACACCCAGCCCGACAAGAAGAGCATCACGACCACGCCCGCACAGTCGTACACCACCAAGGCCGGCCTCAAGGGCAAGGTGGCCACGTCCACGTCCGAGGGCGTCCGCACGACCAAGCACGGCAAGTGCGACTCGGACGGCAAGGCCACCGTGTTCGCCTTCACCAACCCCGAGGGCGACTTCGCCTCCTGGGCCTTCGTCGGGGCGAAGGGCGTCAAGGCCGAGGTCCCGGACGCCACCGTCCGGAAGATCCTCTCGACCGTGCGCCTCTACGACACCGAGGACAAGTAGGGCCTGTCGGTCCTAGTCGGGCGGACCGGACCCCAGGGACAGCGCCAGGGGCCGACGATGACATCGGGCCACCCCGCCCTCTATGGTTACTCGCCATGTGGCCAGGACAGCAGCCGCCCGGGGGCGAGCAGAACCCGCAGGACCAGAACCCGTACCAGCAGCCGGGGTACCAGCAGCCGAACCCGTACCAGCAGCCCGGGTATCAGCAGCCGGGAGCCCAGCCGCAGTCGGGCGGCTTCTCCCAGCCCGAACAGCCCGGTCAGTGGGGTCCGCCCACGCCGGGCCCGTTCCCGCAGGCGCCCCAGGGGCAGCCCCCGCAGCCGGGTGGCGGCAACGGAGGCAACGGGAACAAGACGAAGATCACCGCCATCGTCGCCGCGCTCGCCGTCGTGGCGGCCGCGGGCGTCACCGCTTTCCTGGTCCTCGGCGGCGACAAGGACGACGAGGCGGACGGCAAGACGCCCGCCAAGTCCCCCTCGAAGTCGGTCTCCAAGAAGCCGAGCCCGAGCGAGAGCAGCGACGACGGCGGGCGCGGCACGGGCGGCGACCCGAAGCCGACCGTCGACGGGTGGAAGGTCGTCGTGAACCCCAAGTGGGGCACGGCCTTCGACGTCCCGGCCGACTGGGAGGTGGAGACCGCGGACACCTTCATCGGCTTCGAGGACGAGAAGAAGGGCGACGGCAGCGCGCTCATCGGCATGTCCGCACCCGCGATCCTCAAGCAGAACTGGTGCTCGTCCGACGACGACAAGGACGGCAACAAGTCCACCAGCTCCCTCGCCGCCACCGGCACCAAGGGCCAGAACGGCGCGAAGAACACCGCGGACGTCGCCCGCAACGACTCGGCGTGGTGGGTCTTCGGCGGCTACACGGACCAGAAGGACAAGTCCAAGAAGCTGATGAAGATCGGCAAGCCGAAGGACTTCACCACCGACGCGGGCATCAAGGGCAGCGTCGCGACGACCACCGTCACGGGCGTGCCCAAGAAGGGCAAGTGCGACACGGACGGCAAGGCCACCACGTTCGCGTTCAAGAACGGCACCGGTGACTACGTCGCCTGGACCTTCTACGGCGCCAAGGGCGTCAAGGACGAGGTGCCGGACGAGACGGTCACGAAGATCCTCAAGACGGTCCGGCTGAGCGGCGACGAGGAGTCCTGAGCCCGCCCAGCTTTCCGCGCACGGGGCCCGGCGCCGCGAAAGGGTTCGGCACAGGGCCCGGCGTCGCGAAAGGGATTGGCACGGACCGGTCCTGCCGGGGATAGTCCCGTGGTGACCTCTGCCGCCGCCAAGACCCCGCGTCCTTCCTGGGCCGGTCGCAACTACTCGCTGCTCACCGCCGCCGCGATCATCACGAACCTGGGCAGCCAGGGCGCGCTGATCGCGGCGGCGTTCGCGGTTCTGGAGGCCGGGGGCAGCGGCGGCGACGTGGGGCTCGTGGCCGCCGCCCGCACGCTGCCGCTCGTGCTGTTCCTGCTGATCGGCGGCGCCGTCGCCGACCGCCTGCCGCGCCACCGCGTGATGGTGGCGGCCAACACCCTCAACTTCCTCTCCCAGGGCGCCTTCGCGGCCCTGGTCATCACCGGTCGCGCCGAGCTGTGGCACATGCTGCTGCTCTCCGGGCTCGGCGGCGTGGGCCAGGCGTTCTTCGGCCCGGCGGCCGAGGGCATGCTGATGTCGTCGGTCAGCGGTGAGCAGGCCGGCCGGGCCTTCGCGCTCTACCGGATGGCGATGCAGGGCGCGGGCCTCGGCGGGGCCGCGCTCGGCGGGGTCCTGGTCGCGGGGATCGGACCGGGCTGGGTGCTCGCGGTGGACGCGGCCGCCTTCGCGCTCGCGGGCGCGCTGCGGGCCTTCCTCGATGTGAGCCACATACCGCCGCGGGCGCCGGGCGGCGGGCTGCTCGCCGATCTGCGCGAGGGCTGGCGGGAGTTCACCGGGCGGGCCTGGCTGTGGACGATCGTGGTGCAGTTCGCCGTCGTCAACGCGGTGGTGGGCGCCGCCGAAGCGGTGTTCGGCCCGCTGGTCGCCCGCGACCACCTCGGCGGCGCGGGGCCCTGGGGCTTCGCCCTCGGCGCGTTCGGCGCGGGCACCCTCCTCGGCGCGCTCCTGATGACCCGGTGGAAGCCGCGGCGCCTGCTGCTCGCGGGCATCCTGTGCGTCTTCCCGCTCGCGGCGCCCTCGGCGGCGCTCGCCGTGCCCGTGCCGGTGCCCGTGCTGGCCGCCGTGATGTTCGTCTGCGGGGTGTCCGTCGAAGTGTTCGGCGTCTCGTGGATGACGGCGCTGCACCAGGAGATACCGGAGGAGAAGCTGTCGCGGGTCGCCGCCTACGACTGGTTCGGCTCCGTCGCGATGGTGCCGCTGGCCACCGCCCTCGCGGGCCCGGCCGACGACGCCTTCGGCCGCACCGCCTCGCTGTGGGGCTGCTCGGCGCTCGTGTTCCTGATGACGGCGCTGGTGCTGTTCGTGCCGGACGTACGGAACCTGACCCGCCGTACGAAGGAGATCACCGCCGCGGAACCGGCACCCCGGCCGGCCACCGAGCCCACCGAGCTCCCGGGACCCGCCGGGCCGGCCGCCGGGTCACCCGATGCTGAAGGCTCCGTCGGGCGGCTCGGGTGAATCCACACCCTCCCCCTCCCGTACGGGCTGCGCGGCGCCGATGAAGCGCCGCAGCGCGTCCCCGTGCTCGACCCGCGCCGGGAACGCGTCGGCGGCGGCCCTGCGGGCGAGCGTCGCGACGGGCAGCGGCGTGTGCGCGGCCACGAGCACCACGTTCCCGAACCGCCGCCCGCGCAGCACCGAAGGCTCCGCGATCAGCGCGAGCTCGCCGAACACCGCACCGAACGTGGCGAGTTGGGACGCCAGGAACGCGAACGGAGCCCCGTCCGCGAGGTTCGCGGCATAGCAGCCACCCGCCCGCAGGACCCGCCCCACCGCATGCGCGTACCCGACCGTCGTCAGGTGCGCGGGCACCCGCGCCCCCCCGAAAACATCCCCGATCACGAGGTCAGCGCTGGCGGCGGGCGCGGCGTCGAGCCACTCCCGCGCGTCCGCGCCGTGCACGGCGATCCCGGCGCCGTCCGCGACCGGCAGGTGCTCGGCGATCAGCTCGATGAGCCCGCGGTCGGCCTCGACGACGTCCTGCCGGGAGCCGGGCCGGGCGGCGGCGAGGTAGCGAGGCAGGGCGAGCGCACCCCCGCCGAGGTGCACGACGTCCAGCGTCTCGCCGGGCTCGGCGGCGGCGTCCAGGACATGAGCGAGCCGCCGCGCGTACTCGAACTCCAGGTACGTCGGCTCGTCCAGGTCCACGTACGACTGCGGCGCGCCGTCGACCGTGAGCAGCCAGGCCCGGGCGCGGTCCACGTCGGGCATCAGCTTGGCGGTGCCGTGGTCCACGGTGCGGGTCACGGGTATCGGCTCGTCCACGGAGCCATTCTGCCGTGGACGAGCCGCTACCCAATGCGCACAGGTCGGCCGACCTGAGTCACGCAACCCCGATGACGCGCCCCCGATCACACGACCCGGATCACACGACCCGGATCACGCGACTCCGGTCACCACTCCGGTCACACGACCTCGGTCACCGTCCCCGCGCCCACCGTGCGCCCGCCCTCACGGATCGCGAAGCCGAGCCCCGGCTCCAGGGGCAGCTCGCGGCCCAGCTCGACCGTCATGGTGACGGTGTCCCCGGGACGCGCGACAGCCACCTCTCCGAGGTCGACGTCGCCGACCACGTCGGCGGTGCGGATGTAGAACTGCGGCCGGTAGCCGGTCGTGACGGGCGTCGAGCGGCCGCCCTCGCCCGCCGACAGGACGTACACCTGCGCGGTGAAGCGACGGCTCGGCGTGACGCTGCCGGGCGCCGCGACGACGTGCCCGCGACGCACCCCGTCACGGGGCACGCCGCGCAGCAGCAGCGCGACGTTGTCCCCGGCCTGCGCGGAGTCCATCGGCTTGCCGAAGGTCTCCAGGCCGGTGACGACCGTGTCCGTGTCCGCACCGAGCACCTGCACGCGGTCGCCGACCCTGACGGTGCCGCGCTCCACGGCTCCGGTGACGACGGTGCCGCGCCCGGTGATGGTGAGGACGTTCTCCACCGGCAGCAGGAAGGGCGCGTCCAGGTACCGCTCGGGCGTGGGCACATACGTGTCCACGGCGTCGAGCAGCGCCTCGATCGCGGCCGTCCAACGGGGCTCCCCCGCAAGGGCCTTGAGGCCGGAGACCCGTACGACGGGGACGGAGTCGCCGCCGTAGCCGTGCGCGGTGAGCAGCTCGCGGATCTCCAGCTCGACGAGGTCGGTGAGCACCGCGTCGTCTCCGTCCTCGACGGCGTCGGCCTTGTTGAGAGCGACGACGATGTGGTCGACGCCGACCTGGCGGGCGAGCAGGACGTGCTCGGCGGTCTGCGGCATGATGCCGTCGAGCGCGGAGACGACGAGGATCGCCCCGTCGAGTTGGGCGGCGCCGGTGACCATGTTCTTCACGTAGTCGGCGTGCCCCGGCATGTCGACGTGCGCGTAGTGCCGGGTGTCCGTCTCGTACTCGACGTGCGCGATGTTGATGGTGATGCCCCGCTGCGCCTCCTCGGGCGCCCGGTCGATCCGGTCGAAGGGCACGAACGCGCCGGTGCCGTGGTCGGCGAGGACCTTGGTGATGGCGGCGGTCAGGGTGGTCTTGCCGTGGTCGACGTGGCCCATGGTGCCGATGTTGAGATGGGGCTTGGTGCGGACGTAAGCCGTCTTGGGCATGGCTGGTGCTGTCCCTTTCCGGAACAAAAAGTGATGGCCTCCATGAGTGAGGCGGGGACCCCGGAGATCTCGCCGACCCTCCCCCTGCGGGGTCCGCCGGAATGTCCGGAGAGGGTCAGCTTCGGGCGCCGTCGACTGCGGCGGCGAGGAAAACGGCAGCCTTCGCAGCGTCCGCGACTGCGGACGGAGCTGTGAGGAAGGCGTGCCGGAACATGAGGCAGATCTTCGCCGACGGGCGACGCCGCGTCGAATGATTTTCCCCTGTTCTCCCTGAGGCGTACGGGAGTTCAGGGCTCGGCGATACGGGAAGTCAGGCGCCGATGTTCTTGAGGGCCTCGCGCACGGAGAGCGGCGAGAGCCGACTCCGCTCCTTCGCGACGAAGTCCCGTACCGCGTCGGGATCCGTCTTGGCGTACTCGCGCAGGCACCAGCCGATGGCCTTGCGGATGAAGAAGTCCGGGTGGCCGGACTGCCGTACGCAGTAGCCGAAGAGCCGCCCGGTGTCCGTGGCGTCCTTGTACCGGAGCTGGTGGAGCAGCGCGGTGCGGGCCACCCACAGGTCGTCGTCCTCGATCCAGGCGTCCAGGTCGGCCCGCAGCGCCGGGTCGGCCGCGACGAGTCCGCCCACGACGTGCGCGGCGAGCAGGTCGACGGTGTCCCACCAGGGGACGGTCGTCACCAGGTGGCGCGCGACAGGCAGGAAGTCCGAGGAGCAGCGCCGCACGTGGCGGCGCAGACAGTCGACGGCGAAGTAGTGGTACTCGCGCTCCGGCAGCCGCCAGCAGCGCAGCGCGAGCGCCGTGCAGTCGGCCTCCTCGGGGCGGGGCGTCCCGGCGAGGACGGCGCGGCTCAGCTCGCGGCGTGCGGGAGAGGACAGGCCGAGGAACGGAGCGACGTCCTTCATGTACGCGCGCATCTGCGCGGCCCGCTCCGGGTCGGCGGCCCGGGCGTAGATCGTGGTGAGCCGGGGGAGCACGGCGTCGGTGAGGGGGCTGGGCGGCACTGTGACGCTCATGAGACGCACCATACGGCGAACACACACATGGGTCGGTTAGTCTCCCCGGATGCTCGACACCGCAGCAGCCACTCGTCCGCAGGGTCTCGCCGTGCGCTGCACCAGGGTGCTCCTCTCGCCCTGGTCGCGGCTGTCGCTGCTGGTGGCCCTGCTGGCCGCGGCGGCCACGTGCGTGCTGCTCTTCGAGCCGCAGCGGATACTTTCTGACGGCCTGCCCGCCGAGCTGAGCGGCGCCGCGGCGGTCGCGGTCTTCGCGGTCGCCTACGGCCTGTGCACGGCGGCCTTCGTGCCCCGGCCGCTCCTGAACCTGGCGGCGGGCGCGCTCTTCGGCTCCCAGGCGGGGCTCACCGCGTCGATCGCGGGCACGGTCATCGGCGGCGGGATCGCCTTCGGGCTCGGCCGGATCCTCGGGCAGGACGCGCTGCGGCCGCTGCTGCGGGGCCGCTGGCTGAAGGCCGCCGACGGCCAGCTGAGCCGGCACGGCTTCCGCTCGATGATGGCGCTGCGGCTCTTTCCCGGGGTGCCGTTCTGGGCGGCGAACTACTGCGCGTCGGTGTCCCGCATGGGCTGGGCCCCGTTCCTGATCGCGACGGGCCTCGGCTCGATCCCGAACACGGCGGCGTACGTGGTCGCGGGCGCCCGCGCGTCGACGCCGACCTCGCCCGCGTTCCTCATCGCGATGGGCTTCATCGCCGTGACGGGGCTCGCGGGGGCGGTGGTCGCGTGGTGCAAGCGCCACCGCCTGCGCGGCAACTGACTCCGAAGGGCCGCCGAGGGACCGCCGAGGGACCGCTACAAGGCTTCCAGGATCGTGGCGTTGGCCAGTCCGCCCGCCTCGCACATCGTCTGCAGCCCGTACCGCGCCCCGCGCGCCCGCATCGCGTGCACGAGGGTCGTCATCAGCCGGGCGCCGCTCGCGCCGAGGGGATGCCCGAGCGATATCGCACCGCCGTGCACATTGACCTTCTCCGGATCGGCGCCGGTCTCCTGCAGCCAGGCGAGCACGACGCTGGCGAAGGCTTCGTTGACCTCGAAGAGATCGATGTCGTCGAGGGACAGTGAGGCGTTGCGCAGCACCTTCTCCGTCGCGGGCAGGACGCCGGTGAGCATGAGCAGCGGGTCGGAGCCGGTGACGGCGAAGCTGTGCAGCCGGGCGAGCGGGCGCAGGCCGAGGCGGGCGGCGTGCTCGCTGGTGGTGATGAGGACGGCGGCGGCGCCGTCGTTGACAGGGCTGGTGTTGCCCGCCGTCACGGACCAGTCGATCTGCGGGAAGCGCGCGGCGAAGTCCGCGTCGTAGTAGGCGGGCCTGAGACCGGCGAGGATCTCGGGGGTGGTGGCGGGGCGCACGGACTCGTCCCTGGTCACCCCGTCGACGGGCGCGGTCTCGGCGTCGAACAGGCCGTGTTCCCAGGCGCGGGCGGCGCGCTGGTGCGAGGTGGTGGCGAAGGCGTCCATCCGCTCGCGGGTGAGGGACCACTTGGCGGCGATGAGCTCGGCGCTGATGCCCTGCGGAACCAGTCCCTCCGGATAGCGCCCGGCGACACCGGGCCCGAACGGATCGGCCCCCGCGGGCACGTTGGACCACATCGGTACGCGACTCATGGACTCCACGCCGCAGGCCACGGCCACGTCGTAGGCGCCCGACAGGACGCCCTGCGCGGCGAAGTGCACGGCCTGCTGCGAGGAGCCGCACTGGCGGTCGACGGTGGTCGCGGGCACCGACTCCGGCAGGCCCGCCGACAGGACGGCGTAGCGGGTGGTGTTCATGGCCTGCTCGGCGACCTGGTCGACACAGCCCCCGATGACGTCGTCGATCGCGGCGGGGTCGATCCCGGTGCGCTCGACGAGGGTGCGCAGGGTGTGGGCGAGCAGCTCGACGGGGTGGAGGTGGGCAAGGGCGCCGTGCGGCTTTCCCTTGCCCACGGGGGTGCGTACGGCTTCGACGATGACGGCGTCACGCATGGTGCGGGCCTCCCTCGGCGCCAAGGGGCGTGGCCCGCTTGGCGATTACCAGTGAGTAGGAAATCTGGACTCACTGTAGCGAGGTGAGTTGGAAATTCAAACCCACCCACGAACCGCCCCTAGACTGACCGCATGGCCAAGACCCCGCGCCCCTGCTCGATCGCCGACGCCCTCGCCCTGGTCGGCGAGAAGTACTCGCTGCTCGTCCTGCGCGAGGTCTGCCTCGGCAACGGCCGCTTCGACCAGCTGGTCCGCAACATCGGCGCCCCGCGCGACGTCCTGGCGACGCGCCTGCGCCGCCTCGTGGACGCGGGCGTCCTCAAGAAGACCCTCTACAGCGAGCACCCCCAGCGCTTCGAGTACCGCCCCACGCGCGCGGGCCTCGAACTCGAGCCGGTCCTCATGACGCTGATGGCCTGGGGCGACCGCCACCTGCGCGGCGACGAGGACCGCCCGATGGTCATCGAGCACAGCTGCGGCCACGAGCTCGTCCCGGTGGTGACGTGCCGGTCCTGCGGCGAGACGGTCCGGCACGACGACCTGACGGCCCACCCGCAGGCGCCGGGCTGGACGACGACGGGGCCCACGGCCGCGTAACGGCAACAGCGACGCAACGCCGTCACGCGGCAGACGCAACGGCGCAACGCCGTCACGCGGCAAGAGAGGCAGCCGACGGAGCGGGCCCGCCGACGGGCCCGAGTCGCCCGCGGCAACAGCCCTCCGGCACCCCCGTAACCCTGTGCCGCTACGCTGCCCCCGACAGGACGGCGATACCGCCTACCCCGTCCGGTCCTGCCCTTCCCTTCTCCTTCCTTCTCTCTCCGCAACCCCCCTCCGCAGCCCCTGCACAGCACTTGGACGGCGCCTCTTTCATGTCTTGGCTTGAATCCTTCATCCTCGGGCTTGTCCAGGGGCTCACCGAGTTCCTCCCCATCTCGTCCAGCGCGCACCTGCGCCTGACCGCGGCCTTCGCGGGCTGGCACGACCCGGGCGCCGCGTTCACCGCGATCACCCAGATCGGCACCGAGGCCGCCGTCCTCATCTACTTCCGCAAGGACATCGCCCGGATCATCTCGGCGTGGTTCGGCTCCCTCTTCGGGAAGGTGCCGCGTTCCGACCACGACGCTCAGATGGGCTGGCTCGTCATCGTCGGCTCGATCCCGATCGGCGTGCTCGGCGTGACGTTCAAGGACCAGATCGAGGGCCCGTTCCGCGACCTGCGCCTGATCGCCACGACGCTCATCGTCATGGGCATCGTCCTCGGCATCGCCGACCGGCTGGCCGCCCGCGACGAGACCGGCGGCAAGCACCGCGCCGTCAAGCAGCGCAAGTCCCTCAAGGAACTCGGCGTCAGGGACGGCCTGATCTACGGCGTCTGCCAGGCGATGGCCCTGGTCCCCGGCGTCTCCCGGTCCGGCGCCACGATCAGCGGCGGCCTCCTCATGGGCTACACCCGCGAGGCCGCCGCCCGCTACTCGTTCCTGCTCGCCATCCCCGCGGTCCTGGCCTCCGGTGTCTTCGAGCTCAAGGACGCGGGCGAGGGGGGCCATGTGTCGTGGGGCCCGACGATCTTCGCGACGCTCATCGCTTTTGTAGTGGGTTATGCCGTCATCGCCTGGTTCATGAAGTTCATCAGCAGCAAGTCCTTCATGCCCTTCGTGTACTACCGCGTACTGCTCGGCATCGTCCTGTTCGTCCTGGTGGGGACGGGGGCGCTCAGCCCGCACGCGGGAGAGTCGGCGGGCTGAGCCACCCCCTCCGCCTCAGAGGTCGATCCTGATGCCCGCCTGGTGGTGATGGCCGCGGGCGGGCGTGAGGTTGTAGCCGTCGGGCACACAGAGGCCGCCGCAGTCGGCGCCGCCGTGCTGCGGGTCGCAGCTGTCGCGCGGGTCGTCGACACAGTGGTAGCCCTGGGGGCAGGGGCGGCCGGCGAAGCCCCCGCAGGTGCAGTTCGAGGCGGGGGGCGTCGGGTCGGACTGGGCTCTGGCCGCGTCGGCCACGACGGCCGTGCCGACGGCGGCGGGCGCCGCGTGGGCGACGCCCGCGAGTCCGAGGGCGGGGATGAGCGCGAGGGCGCCGGTGGCGCAGGCGCGGAGGGTTCGGTTCATGCCTCCACGCTCAGCCGCGACGGCCGAGGGGTGCGCGGTGGCTGCCGCCGATCAGGTGAGGTCCTGCTTCCCCCGCGGGGCGCTCCTGGCTCCAGGCACCCACGCGCGCGGGCCTTCAGGCCCCGGTCTCCTTCGCCACCGCCTCCCGCACCGCGGG
This sequence comes from Streptomyces sp. NPDC059009, assembly GCF_042740175.1. Taxonomy (NCBI): domain Bacteria; kingdom Bacillati; phylum Actinomycetota; class Actinomycetes; order Kitasatosporales; family Streptomycetaceae; genus Streptomyces; species Streptomyces sp. NPDC059009. Next base: position 47,647 of record NZ_JBHYJB010000044.1, read on the forward strand.
CGCGATCTCCGTGGCCCACCGGCCGAGCGCCGCGGCGTCCTGTGTCCCGTGGTCGGCCGCGAACAGCGTGAAGCCCGCCGCGTCGTGGTCGAGGACCGCGCCGGTCAGCTCCTCGACCCACTGGTCGACGGAGCCGCCGAGCCAGCGGCCGTCGCCGTCGCGCGGGGCGGGCAGGGGCCGTTCGGTGACGCGTCCGGGGAGGTTGAAGACCGTGCGGATCTCGCGCGGGTCGCGGCCCACGGCAGCCGCCGCCTCGTCGATGACCGGCCGCGACGTCCGGTAGCGCTCGCTGCGCCAGTCCGCCGCGTGGCCCGGGATCCAGCCGTCCGCCACCCGGCCCGTCGCGGCCAGGGACTTCCGGCCGACCGAGCCGGTCCAGACCGGGGGCGCGGGCACCGGCGAGGGTTCGATCTGGTGCACCCGGTAGTGGCGGCCCTCGTGGGTGACGGGCGCGCCGCCGCCCGACAGCTTCCTGATGAGGACGATCGCCTCCTCGAACGCCTCCACTGCCTCACCCGGCGTGAGCCGCTCCACCCCCAGGTCGGCGATCCGGTCCCACAGCCCGCCCGCGCCCATGCCGAGCACGATCCGCCCGCCGGACAGCGCCGCCAGCGACGTCACCGCACGGGCCAGCAACGGGGCAGGTCTGGAGGGCAGGTTGGTGACGTTGGCGAAGCCCGCGATGCGCTCGGTGCGGCCGAGGAGGAACCCGATCGAGGCGTAGGCGTCGAGGCGGTCGCCGAGGTAGGGGTGGTCGGAGAGCGAGAAGTGGTCGAGACCGTCACGGTCGGCCTGCTGCACCGAGCGCAGCAGCTCCGCCCCGCCGTCGATGCCACTGTGCGCGCCGAAGCCGAAGAGTACGGACATGGTGCTGCCTTTCCAGAGCTGTTCGTGGTGGTTTCGTGGGGGCGGTCAGGAGTACGCGGGGCCGAACCGGCCCACCAAGCGGCCCGGGGACGCGACGAACGGCCCCTCGGGCGAGGGCAGTTGACCGACACCGCCGCGCGCTCCACAGAGAAGAGGGCCACAGTTCGTGTCACGAACTTTATTGGTTCGTGGCGCGAACTACAACCCTCTTCCTTGGAATTCGAGCCCGCGGCTCACTACCCCCCGAAGACCACCGGCACCTCGTTGTCCAGCACCACGCGGCCCAGCAGATCCGCCAGCGTCTCCAGCTCCGCGGCACCGAGCCCACCCGGCAGCCGCTCGATCCGGCGGCACGTCTCGTCGTAGAACTCCCGTGCCAGCTCGGCGCCTTGAGGGGTGAGCGCGACCCGCACCGCGCGCGTGTCCCTCGGGTCGGACTCCCGCCTGACCAGGCCGTTGCGCTCGGTGCGGTCGACCAGCCCGGTGAGGCTGGACTTGGCGAGGCGCAGCACGGTCCCCAACTCGCTCATCCCGTAAGGCCGCCCCATCAGCACGCAGAGCAACTGCCCCTGCTGCGGCGTCACTCCGTACTCCCGGCCCGACTCCGCGTACACCGAGTTCACCAGGAACGAGGACCGCACAAGGGCGGCCACGATGCCCATCTGACCGCTCTGGCCGCTCTGGCCGTCTTCTCGCTTTTCCACGCGGTCAGGGTAACACCGGAAAACATCATAATTCGTGCGACGAACTATCCGACGAGCCATCCGACGAACTCTCCACGGACCGGCGCCGGACCGGCGGGCCGCCGGCTCGGGGGAAGACCGACGGCCCCACGCACCGCCCGGGTGCTCAGACCGGACGGTCTCTGACAAGTCAACCGCCGTCCCCGGCGCGCGTGCAGGGTGTGTTCGACCCGCGCGGCGGCGCCTCGTTCACACCCCGGGTGAAGCACGCCACGGAACGAGCAGATCGCGCCAACTACCGCTCCCGGACGATCACTTGATGCAGGTGATCAGTTGCTCACAGTTCCGATTGTCGGAGCCATCCCCTAGGCTTGTCCCTATGCCACCGAACCCCCAGCCCCGTGGTTCCGTGCGGTCTGCCGCCGAGTTGAACGAGCGGATCCGCGGCTTGTGGCTGCGCGCCGACGGACACCTCTCGGCCGAGCAGCGTCGAGAGTACGAACAGCTGGTGACCCAGTGGGCCGCGGCGGTCCGCGGCGAGGTCGTCGAGGCGGCCTGACGGGCCGCTCCCCCGGCCCACGACGCCCGGACCCTCAGCTCTCCGGCCACCCCGCGCCCGCGCCGTCAGCTCCCGTCGCCCCGCGCCCGTACCCCCCGATCCCGTACGAAAGCGTCGATGCGCGCCAGCGTGTCCCGCGCGCCCGTGTGCACATGGCCCGCCATACCCAGCGCCGTCGCCGCGTCGACATTGGCGGCCACGTCATCGATGAAGAGACTCAACTCCGGCTCCGCGCCCGCCCGTTCGAGAGCGAGCTCATAGATCCGCCGGTCCGGCTTGGCGCACCCCACCTCGCAGGAGAGGACCAGGTGGTCCGCGAGGTCGAGGAGCCCTCCGGCCGCCATGCGCTCCCGCAGCCCCGGCCAGGTATTGCTCACGACGACCACGGGACTGTCGGCACCCGACCCATCGCGCCGGTGCCGCCTGCCCCACCCGCCCCACGCAGCGCCCGCAGCCGCGCCACGAGCTCCGGGTCCCAGGTCTCCCTGGCCGCGAGGTCGTCCCGGATCTCCGCGATCGGCCCGGCACCGACGCCGAGCCGCTCCTGGATCACCCGCCACCACGCGTCCTCGCCGACCCGCCCGACGAGGACCCCGTCGTCGTTGCCCTCGAACATCGCACGCAGAAAGGCCCGTTGGGAGAGGCCGAGCCGTGCGCCCCAGTGGTCCGCGGCTCCCGGCAGGTACTCCCGCACGAGCACCCCGCCCACGTCGATGAGCAGCGCGCCCTTCCGGGGCGGTGCGGCGGCGCTGGATAGGCTCGGCTCGTGCACGCTCATGGACAGTACCTTCGGTATCAGCGGGACGCGGAGCTGCTCGCCGCGCTCGGGGCCCGGCTCCGGGCGCAGGTCGACCGGACGGTCACCGTCCGCCTGCCGCGCGGCCTGGCGGAGGCGGCGGCCGCGGCGTGGGAGCGCGACGAGAGCGAGTCGTGTGACTCGGACGAGTCAGTGGCGGAGCATCAACTCCGCGACCAGGCCGCCGAGTTGGCTCTCATCGGTCTCGCCGTGACGGAGCGCGGCGTCCACGACGGCGACGGGACGGTCGTCGTGGACCTGGACCTCACCTCGGTCGCGGCGGCGCTGCGAGCGGCCACAGAGGACCGCTAGCGCTCGGGAATCCGCGTCCCATCGTCCCGTCACCCCGTGGTCCCGTGGTCCCGTCGGCTCGACGGCTCGACGGCTCGACGGCTCGACGGCTCGACGGCTCGACGGCTCGACGGCTCGACGCTACTTCTTCCCCTGCCGCGCCTTCTTCGCGATCCGCCGCTTCTGGCGCGGCGTCAACTCCTTGCGATTGCCCTGCCGTTCGTAGACCGCGATGCGTTCCTCGTTCTTCATGGTCGCGTCCCTCCCGTTCCCGGCTCTCGTCGTCATCCCGCGGAATGCCCGCACACCGGAGGGTTCACACCCCTTGGCTCTCCACCCACCGTGCCCAACACTGATCCGATGACGCAGCGCGTGGAACTCGCAGCCGTGATGGACCGGTTGGCCATCGACGCCCTCATCACCGAATACGCGGTCACCGTCGACGACGGCGACTGGGACGGATACCGGCGCCTGTTCGCGTCGGACGGCCGCGCCGACTACCGGTCGGCGGGCGGCATCGAGGGCAGTGCTCAGGACGTGGCCGACTGGCTGGCCGAGACCATGGCGCTCTTCCCGATGCGCCAGCACCTCATCAGCAACCGGAAGCTGAGGTTCGAGCACCTGGAACAGGACACCGGCGACAGCGCCCATGTGCAGGCCGACTACTTCAACCCGATGCGCATGGCCGCGCGCCCCGGCGGCGCGGAGCCCGACGGGACGGCACCCGACTTCGAGTGCGGCGGACGGTACGGGTTCGCCGTGGTGCGCACGCGCGGTGGCTGGCGGATGCGCCGCGTGACCGTCACGGAGAAGTGGCGCCGCACCCGGTCGGCCTAGGATCGAGCGCCGTACGCGGCCGTCGCGCAGCCGGTCCGGAACGTCCACTGTCCTAGATCGTCTCGGGCGCGCACACTGGGAGGACCCCGGCGTCGGGGGCCGAAGGAGGCGCTGCATGGGCTTGGCCGGATCGCTGCTCGTCTCGCCGTGGTGGCGTGGCGCGGCCGCCGTCGCCGCGGGCGCGCTGCCCGCGCTCGCCTTTCCCGCGCCGTCGCTGTGGTGGCTCGCGTATGTCGCCCTCGTGCCGTGGATCCTGCTCGCGCGCTCCGCTGGTTCGGGGCGCCGGGCGGCCTGTGACGGCTGGCTCGGCGGCCTCGGGTACATGCTGGCCGTCCACCACTGGCTGCTGCCGAGCCTGCACGTCTTCACCGTGGTCATCGCCGCGCTGCTCGGCGCGCTGTGGGCGCCCTGGGCCTGGCTGGTGCGGCGCTTCCTCGGCGGGGCGCCGTCGCAGGGGCGGACCGCCGCGTCCCTGGCCGTCGTGCCCTCGGCCTGGCTCATGGTCGAACTGGTCCGTTCCTGGCAGGGCTTGGGCGGACCCTGGGGGCTGCTCGGCTCCAGCCAGTGGCAGGTGACGCCCGCGCTGCGGCTCGCCTCGGTGGGCGGGGTGTGGCTGGTGAGCGCCCTGCTCATCGCCGTGAACACGGCGGTCGCGGTGCTCGTGGTGGTGGCGCTCGCTCACCGGCGCGCCCGGGCGGGAACGGGGAACACCCGTACAGGAATGGGCGCGCGGGTGTCCCGTACCGGCGAGGGCTTCGGCGTTCCCCTCTCCCCAGCCCTCTCCCCTGCCGTCGCCGTCCCCGCCGTCGCCGGGCTCGTCGCCGTCGCCGCGGTGGCCGGCGCCGCCTGGGCTTGGGCGCCGCGCCCGGACGTGGCGGGCCGGGTGCGGGTCGCCGTCGTGCAGCCGGGAGTTGTGGGCGAGGCGGACGGCGGCGCCGAGAAGCGGTTCGCGCGCGAGGAGGCGCTGACCCGCTCGCTCGCGGGCCAGGATCCGGACCTCGTCGTGTGGGGCGAGTCCAGCGTCGGCTTCGACCTCACCGACCGCCCGGACCTCGCCCGCCGTGTCGCCGCGCTCTCCCGCGAGGTCGGCGCCGACATCCTGGTGAACGTGGACGCGCGCCGCTCCGACCGGCCCGGCATCTTCAAGAGCACCGTCCTGGTCGGCCCGCAGGGCCCCACCGGCGACCGCTACGACAAGATGCGGCTCGTCCCCTTCGGCGAGTACATCCCGGCGCGCTCCCTCCTCGGCTGGGCCACGTCCGTGGGCAAGGCGGCGGGCGAGGACCGCAGGCGCGGCGACCGCCAGGTGGTCATGGACGTCGGACACGGCGTGCGCGTGGGGCCGCTGGTCTGCTTCGAGTCGGCGTTCCCCGACATGAGCCGCCAGCTCACCCGCGACGGGGCGGGGTTGCTGCTCGCCCAGTCCGCGACGTCGTCGTTCCAGCACAGCTGGGCGCCCCAGCAGCACGCCTCCCTCGGGGCGCTGCGGGCAGCCGAGACGGGGCGCCCGATGGTGCACGCCACCCTGACCGGGGTCTCGTCCGTGTACGGGCCGGACGGCACGCGGGTCGGGCGGCCGCTCGGCACGGAGGAGAGCGCGGCGCGCGTCTACGACGTGCCGACGGCCACCGGCACCACCGCGTACGTCCGGTTCGGTGACTGGCCGGTGTACGGCGCGGTCCTCGTCCTCGTCGCGCTCTGCGTCACCGAGGGGCTGCGCTCGCTCAGGCGGCGGCCTGCTCCAGGGCCGCACGCACCACGCGCTCGCACAGCTCATGAGTCGCCAGTGCGTCACGGGCGCTGAGCACCGTCCCCGCGCGGACCGCGTCGAGGAACGCGAGCACCACCTGCTCGATGCCGCGCTGCCGTGCCACCGGCACCCAGTCGCCGCGCCGTCGCACGCTGGGCTGGCCCTTGTGGTCGATGACCTCGGCGAGGTTGAGGACCTGCCGCTTGCTGTCCTGCCCGGAGATCTCCAGGACCTCCTCGGTGGAGCCGCTGAGCCGGTTCATCATGCCGACCGCGACGAACCCGGCCCCGGCGAGCTGCAGGACCACGTGGTGCATCAGCCCGTCCTCGACGCGGGCCCGGACCGACACGTGGTCGATGGCCGCGGGCGCCAGGAAGCGCAGCGTGTCCACGACGTGGATGAAGTCGTCGAGGACCAGCGTGCGCGGGTCCTCGGGCAGGCCGACGCGGTTCTTCTGCATGAGGATCATGTCCCGCGGGTGCTCGGCGCACTGCTGGTAGCCGGGCGCGTGGCGGCGGTTGAAGCCGACGGCGAGGCTGGTGCCGGTGGACTCGGCGAGGCGCACGAGCCGCTCCGAGTCGGCGAGTTCATAGGCGAGCGGCTTGTCGACGTACGTGGCGACGCCCGCCTCCAGGAGACGGCCGACGATCTCGGGGTGGACGGTCGTCGGCGCGTGCACGAACGCGGCGTCGAGGCCCTGGGCGAGGAGCGCGTCCAGGTCGGTGTGGAGCCGCTCGTCGGGGATGTGGTGCGTGGCGCCGACCCGGGCCAGGGTCTCGGGGGTGCGGGTCTGGAGGTGCAGCTCGGTCCCCGGCTGCGTGGTCAGCACCGGCAGATACGCCTTCTGCGCGATGTCTCCGAGTCCGATGCAGCCGATCTTCACCGCTGTCTCCTTGCTGTCGTGCGTTGTGCCGTGCGCAGCTTACGGGGGCGGGGGAGCAACCACCCACTGTGGTGCCCGGCCGGTACGTGGGCCATGATGCCCGCCATGACGACGCCGCCCGAGCCCGGCGCAGCCACCCGCCGCCCGAGCCCGGCGCAGCCACCCCCGAACGCAGCGATCCCCCTCTGGACGCCGACGAGCGCACCATGCCGGAGGGCCGGCTCGACTCGGCTTCTCGGTGCGCAAGGACAGCCGCACGAACGCCCCCTTCAACCTCCGCTGGAACTGCACCCACATGATCGAGGAGTACGCCTCGCCACGGCCCCGCCACAACGGCCACAGGGACTTCCTGCGCGGGCGGATCGACGGGGTGTCGGGCGAGTGACGCCGTCACCCGTGCGGGTCACGCACCTCTGATTCGCCCCCTCAAGTTCCTTGCCGCACACCACAGTTGAGCGGGTGCACCGAACCACGACGATCCGCGCCGCGACCCTGCTCTGGGCCGCGGCCCTGGCCATGGCCCTGTCGGGCTGCGTGAGCGTGCCCCGCCCGCACACCCACGATCACGGGCAGTCCGCCCACGGCCACCGGCAGTACCCCCAGGGCCCTCCCGCTCCCTCTCCCGACGCCCAGCGCCCCCGCCTCACCCAGGCCCCCGCCCGTGAGTCCCTCCAGCTCATGGGCGCCCACGCCCACCCACCGCGCCCCGCCGAACCGGCCGCCGCCCTCACCCGTGCGGCACCCCCGGCATCGCCCCCCTCCCCCGAACACGTCACGCCCGAACACGTCACGCCCGCCCGCGCACCCCGCCCGGCGACGGCTGCTCCCCGACGCCACCCGGCCCGCTCCGCCCACCCCCGGCACCCGGCGCACTCCGCGCCCCACAAGAAGCCCTCAGGCGTCTGCGCCCTCGGCAAGAAGTACGGTCACTGGCGCCACGACAGCCCCGAGGCCGCCATCTGCCGCCAGGCATACGGGAGTTGAGAGCCGAGGCGGGTCGCCTCAGCCCACCTCCCCCTCCCCCACTTCCTCCTCGAGCCGCCCGATCGCGGCCCTGATCCCCTCCCCGTACCCGTCGTCCCCCAGCGCCCCCACCGCCGCCCGCGCCGAGCGCAGATGGCTGCGGGCCGCGTCCGGGCGGCCCAGCTTCACGTAGTCCGCCGCGAGGTTGAGGTGCAGGGACGGGTAGAAGGCCCGCACCGCGAGGGACTGCTCGTGCCGGGCCAGGCGCTCGTCCGTGAGGCCGTCCGCCGCGGACAACGCCCGCAGGTCCCACGCCAGTTCGTCCGTGGGGTCCTCCTGGGTGTCCGCCATGTAGTGCGCGAGCGTGCAGCGGTGGAGCGGGTCGCCGCCCTCGCCGATCTCCGACCAGAGCGTGAGGAAGCGGCCCTGTGCCTCCTCGCGGTCGCCGCCGTGATGCAGCATGACCGCCTGTCCGATGCGCGTCATCATGGCGTCGTCCGCCGACTGTTCCCGCTGCTCCGTCATCGCGCCCTCCACGCCCGTGTACCCGTACGCCCGTAGGTCCGTGTGCCCGTGTGCCCGTATGCCTGTCGTTCCGACCGACCACGACGGATGACGACGCTAGCCGCCGCCACTGACAATCGCGGTCAGGCGCGGGCGGCGGCGGGGCGCTCACGCGTAGCGCTGGGCCAGGCCGGTGACGGTCTGGGCGACGGCCGTGCGGAGTTCCGGCGGGCCGAGGACCTCGGCCTGGAGGCCGAGGCGCAGGATGTCGGCGACGGCCACGGGCAGCGTCTCGACCTCGAGGTCCACCTCCACCCAGCCGTCCGGGTCCGGCGCCCCCGCCGACCCGTGGGCCCGCGCCCCCGCCGCCCCGAACAGCGCGGGCAGCAGCCGGAGCCCCGCCCGGGAGACCCGCAGCCGCGCCCGGCCCCGCAGGACACGGGCGGCCAGGTCGCGGGACGCCTCCTGCCAGTAGGCGGCGAGGTCGAACCCCTCGGGGCGCGCGGCCGGTTCGTCCAGGACCGTGACGTCCAGGAACCGCGTGACCCGGTATGTGCGCGGGGTGCCGTCGGCGGCGGCCACCAGGTACCAGTTGCCCGCCTTCAGGACGAGCCCCAAGGGGTGCAGCGTGCGCCGGACTTCGCCGCCCCAGCGCGCGTAGTGGGCGCTCAGCAGGCGCCGGCGCCACACCGCGTCGGCTATGCCGGGCAGCAGCGGGGCCGGGTCAGCGGCCACGAACCAGCCGGCCGCGTCCAGGTGGAAGCGCTCCTGGATGCGGCGGGACCGCTCGCCGAGCCCGGCGGGGAGCGCGGCGCCCAGCTTGAGCTGGGCGGTGGCCAGTTCGGCACCGAGCCCCAGTTCGGCGGCGGCCGCGGGCATCCCGGCCAGCGAGAGCGAGTCCGCCTCGTCGTCGGTGAGGCCGGTGAGGCGGGTGCGGTAGCCGTCCATGAGACGGAAGCCGCCCGCGGGCCCGCGCTCGGCGCAGACGGGGACGCCCGCGGCGGAGAGCGCCTCCACGTCGCGGTAGACGGTGCGCACCGACACCTCCAGCTCCTCGGCGAGCTCGGGCGCGGTCAGCCGGCCACGGTTCTGGAGCAGCAGGAGGAGGGCGAGGAGCCGGTCGGCGCGCATGGGTTCAAGTCTGCCCGTGTACCTGACAGAAGGTGTCAGGTACGGGCGGGAGAGTGCTCTTCAGGGCCCGACGGACGCACCGGGCCCACTCCCCGACTCCGTACCGGAAAGGCTTCGCATGCCCCGCCACCAGACCACCACCGGCACCTTCACCTTCGCCTCCTGGGACGAGCAGCCCGTCGCGGGCGCCGAGGGCGGCGCGCGCATCGCGCACGCCGCCGTCGTCAACGGCTTCACCGGAGGCATCGAATCCGCGGCCACCGCCTGCGAGTACACGATCGCCTACACGACGGAGAAGACCGGCGCCTTCACCGGCTACGAGTTCCTCGACGGCAGCGTCGACGGCCGCTCGGGCTCCTTCGTCATCGAGCAGCGCGGCACCTTCGGCGAGGACGGAACCATCAGCTGCGCGTTCACCGTGCTGCCCGGCTCCGGCTCCGGTGCGCTGGCCGGGCTGAGCGGCTCCGGGAGCTTCACCGCGCGCGAGGGGGTGCCGACCGTCCCGTACACCTTCGACTACGACCTGGGGTGAGCCGACGGCTCAGCCCAGGTCCGGGATGCGCCAGTCGATCGGCTCGTGCCCCTGCGCCGCCACCGCCTCGTCGATCTGCGTGAAGGGGTGCGAGCCGAAGAACTTCTTCGCGGACAGCGGCGAGGGGTGCGCGCCCTTCACCACCGCGTGCCGCTCCGCGTCGATGAGCGGGAGCTTCTTCTGCGCGTAGTTGCCCCACAGCACGAAGACGGCCGGGTCCGGGCGGTCGGCGACGGCGCGGATCACCGCGTCCGTGAACTTCTCCCAGCCCTTGCCCTTGTGGGAGTTGGCCTCTCCGGAGCGGACCGTCAGGACCGCGTTCAGGAGCAGGACGCCCTGCTGGGCCCAGGGCATCAGATAGCCGTTGTCCGGCACGGGGTGGCCGAGCTCCTCCTTCATCTCCTTGTAGATGTTCCGCAAGGAGGGCGGGGTCTTCACTCCGGGCCGCACGGAGAAGCACAGGCCGTGGCCCTGCCCCTCGCCGTGGTACGGGTCCTGGCCGAGGACGAGGACCTTGACCTGGTCGAAGGGCGTGGCGTCCAGGGCGGCGAAGACCTGCTCGCGCGGCGGGAACACCGGTCCCTTCGCCCGCTCCTCCTCGACGAACTCCGTGAGTTCCTTGAAGTAGGGCTTCTGCAGCTCCTCGCCGAGGACGCCGCGCCAGGACGCGGGCAGCATGGCTGCGTTCAAGGGGTCGGTCACGTCAACAACCTCCGGTGTGCGGTCACTTCCGACCACAGAACCTACCGGCGGCCACTGACAACCGCGTCCGTCGCCCGCCGCCCGCACCCCGCGACGGCGGCGGCCGCTACCAGCTGGTCTTCCGCTGGAGCTCCCACATCATCATGATCGCGGAGGGGTCGAGGGCGCGTTCGCCGCCCGCGATCTCCTCGCTCGCCATGATGTACTGCTTGCCCTGCCACATCGGCAGCAGCCGCACGTCGTCGACGAGCGCCTTCTGCGCGTCCTCGAACGCCGCCACGGTCTTGCCCCGATCGACCTCGCGGCGCTCACGCGGCAGCAGTTCCTCGGTGATCTTCTTCGAGGCGTAGGGCGTGCTGAGCGCGTTCCGCTCGCCCACGAAGGGCGCGATGTAGTTGTCCGCGTCCGGGAAGTCGGGGAACCAGCCGCGGCCGAAGACCGGGTACTCGCCCTTCTTGTAGCCCTGCTCGAAGGTGTCCCAGGGCCGGCTCCGCAGCGTGATCTTGAAGAGGCCCGACTCCTCCAACTGCCGCTTGATCTCCTTGAACTCGGGCGCCGTCTCCGAGCCGTAGCGGTCGGTCACGTACCAGAGCGTGAGCGGCACGGGGCGGTTGATCCCGGCGGCGGAGAGGATCTTCTTGGCCTTGGCCGCGCTGGGCGCCCCGTAGTCGTCGAAGAAGTCGGTGGCGTGCCCGGTGACGCCCTTGGGGACCATCGAGTACAGCGGCTCGACGGTGTCCTTGTAGACCTTGTGCGCGATTGCCCCGCGGTCGATGACCTGCGCGAAGGCCCGCCGCACGGGCAGCTTGGCGGCCCAGGGGTCCTTGGGGTTGAAGACCAGGAAGCTGGTGCCGCCCCCGGAGCCCTCGAAGAGCTGCAGGCCGTCCTTCTTGTGCTGCGCCTGGACGTCGACGACGTCCTGGGAGGCGAGGCCGCGGAAGGTCACGTCGATGTCCTTCTTGCGCAGCGCGCCGACCATCGACGCCGAGTCCTTGAAGTAGCGGATCGTGACGGCGTCGTTCTTGATGTCGGCCGCGCCCTGGTAGTGGGAGTTCTTGACCAGGGCGGCGCGGCTCTTCTTCTCGTACGCCTTCAGGGCGTACGGCCCGGAGCCGGTGATCTGGCCGTCGTCGCGCACCCGGTCCGCGGGGTAGTCGTCCGGGTCGACGATGGACATGGCCGGGGTGGAGAGGACGAACGGGAAGGTGGCGTCGGGCTTGCGCAGCCGGAAGACGACCGTGTCGGCCCCCTTGGTCTCGACCTTGTCGAGGGAGCCGAGGAGGCCCGCGGGTCCGCCGTTCACGCGCCCGGCGTCCGCGATCTTGCGGATGCGGTCGATCGAGTACTTCACGGCCGCCGCGTCCAGCGCGTCGCCGTCGGAGAACTTCATGCCGTCGCGCAGCGTGCAGCTGAACACCATGTTGGAGTCGTCGGCGAACTTGCAGGACTTGGCGGCGTCCGGCTCCGGCTCCACGGCGCCGCCGGGAAAGCTCAGGAGCGTCTGGTAGACGTTGCGGTACAGCTCCCACGAGCCGTCCCAGGATGCGGCCGGGTCGAGGGTGCTGGGCGCACTCGTCGTACCGACGGTTATGTCCTCCTCCTCGTCGGATCCGTCCGACGAGATGACCCCGCAACCCGCGACCAGGGTCAGGGCCGCGAGCGCCGCAAGAGCGCGCGGCCCGACCGCCTTCGCAAGGGGAACTCCACTGAACACGCGCTCGCTCCTCGATCGGCCATGCCATGGGGATCGGGAGACCATATCGCAGTACCCCGCCGTGCCAACTCGGCGTGCCGACGGGGTACTTGATGCGTGTTTACGTCACCTGTGCGCGCTAGGTGTCGCCGTGCGGACTTCGTCAGCCGACGCCCGCATTGAGGAAGATGCCGCCATCGACCACGAGTGTCTGGCCGGTGACCCAGTCGGACTGCGCCGAGGTGAGGAAGGCGGCGGCGCCGCCGATGTCCTCGGGCACGCCGAGCCGGCCGAGCGGGTAGGCGGCGGCCGCCTCCTCCTCGCGGCCCTCGTAGAGCGCCTGCGCGAACTTGGTCTTGACGACCGCGGGCGCGATCGTGTTGACCCGCACCAGCGGCGCGAACTCGTGCGCCAGTTGCAGCGAGAGGTTCACCATGGCGGCCTTGCTCATGCCGTACGCGCCGATGAACGGCGAGGCCGAGACGCCTGCGACGGAGGCGATGTTGACGATCGCCCCGCCGTGCTCGCTCTGCCACGCCTTCCAGGTCTGCTGGGCGAAGCCGAGCGCCGAGATGACGTTGGTCTCGTACACCTTGCGCGCGACGTTCAGGTCGAGCTCCGCGATCGGCCCGAACACCGGGTTCGTACCGGCGTTGTTGACCAGGAAGTCGACGCGCCCGAACGCCTCCATGGCGCGCTCCACGGCGACCGCCTGGTGGGCCTCGTCGTGGGCCTTGCCCGCGACGCCGATGACCCGGTCGGCGCCGAGCTTCTCGACGGCCTCCTTGAGCGCGTCCTCGTTGCGCCCGGTGATGCAGACGCGGTCGCCGCGCGCGACGAACGCCTCCGCGATGCCGTAGCCGATGCCGCGGCTCGCACCCGTGACGATCGCGGCCTTGCCGGAGAGCGCGGGCAGTTCAGAGTTCTCAGTGCTCATGTGCCTGTCTCCCGGCCCTAGTTGAGCGGTCCGCCGGCCACGTACATGACCTGCCCGGAGACGAAGCCGGCCGCGTCGCCGGTGAAGAAGGCGATGGCGTTGGCGATGTCCTCGGGGCGGCCCACGCGCTGCACGGGGATCTGCGTGGCGGCCGCGGCCTGGAAGTCCTCGAAGCCCATGCCGACGCGCTCGGCGGTGGCCTTGGTCATCTCGGTGACGATGAAGCCGGGGGCGACGGAGTTGGCGGTGACGCCGAACTTGCCGAGCTCCTTGGCGAGGGTCTTGGTGAAGCCCTGCAGACCGGCCTTGGCGGCCGCGTAGTTGACCTGCCCGCGGTTGCCGAGCGCCGAGGACGAGGAGAGGTTGACGATGCGGCCGAACTTGGCGTCCACCATGTGCTTCTGGACGGCCTTCGACATCAGGAACGCGCCGCGCAGGTGCACGTTCATGACCGTGTCCCAGTCGTTCGCGCTCATCTTGAACAGCAGGTTGTCGCGGAGCACGCCCGCGTTGTTGACCAGGATGGTCGGCGCGCCGAGCTCCTCGGCGACGCGCGCCACGGCCGCCTCGACCTGCGCCTCGTCGGACACGTCGCAGCCGACGGCGATCGCCTTGCCACCCGCCGCGGTGATCTGCGCGACGGTGTCCTTGCAGGCGGCCTCGTCGAGGTCGAGCACGGCGACGGCGCGGCCCTCGGCGGCGAGCCGCACAGCGGTCGCGGCGCCGATGCCGCGGGCCGCACCGGTCACGATCGCGACGCGCTGCTCTGTGGTGGACATGCTGGTTCTCCTCGCCCTAGGGATACGGCTCTGCGGTCCGACCCATAGGTGAGCGACCGCTTAGTACCTCAGCAGACGAGACGCTAGAAGCCTTGGCACCCGGTGTCAACGGCCCACCGGGTGGCTGTGATCCATCAGCCCGCCGGGGGCTGTGATCCACTACTTGACGAGCAGTTCCAGGAGCCGGTCCACCTCGGCCCCGGGATCCGCGGTGAGGCCGGTGTGCACCGGACCCGGCTGCACGACGGTGGAGCGCGGCGCGATCAGCCAGCGAAAGCGCCTCCCCGCGTCGTCGCGCTCGGCCTGCCCCGCCTGCTCGCCGCCCGCGCAGATCCGCTCGACGGCGCCGAGCGCGGCCCTGATCCCGCGCACGTCGGCCGCCGGGTCGAGGGCCCGCAGCCTGGCCTCGTCGAGGTGGGTGCGGGCGGCCACGAAGGACTTGGCGCGGCAGTAGACGACGACTCCCGCGTTGAACTGCTCGCCGCGCTCCACCCGCGGCACGACGCGCACCAGCGCGTACTCGAAGACGTCCCGCGCGCTGACTTCCCGCTCGCTCACTTGCTCGCGCCCTTCGGCTCGGCCCCGGTCACTCCGGGAAGGGTGATCCGCTCATGGATGGTCGCGGCGCGCTCCAGGAGCGTCGCCACATAGGCACGGCGCACGGCGTCGGGGCTGTCGAAGCCCGGCTCGTCCACCAGCCACGCGTCCGGCGCCTCGGCGGTGACGCGGGTCAGCAGCTCCTCGGTGACCAGCGGCGCGAGCTCCTCGGCGGCGGCCGCCACGGCGGGCCCGAAGGGGGCGAGGACGTGGTCGGACGCGTCGTACGGCTTGGCCGCCGCGGTCTGCGCGGTGCGCCAGTTGTGGTGCCAGATCATGCTGGCGCCGTGGTCGATGAGCCACAGCTCGCCCTGCCACACCAGGAGGTTGGGGTTGCGCCAGGAGCGGTCCACGTTGTTGATGAGCGCGTCGAACCACACCACCCGCCCGGCCGCGCCCGGGTCCACCGGGAACGCGAGCGGGTCGTAGCCGAGCGCCCCGGACAGGAAGTCCATGCCGAGGTTGGGCCCGCCGCTCGCCTTGAGCAGCTCCTGGACCTGCGGGTCGGGCTCACCGAGGCCGAGCACGGGGTCGAGCTCGATCTGCGCGAGCCGGGGCATCCGCAGGCCGAGCCCGCGCGCGAGCTCCCCGCAGATCACCTCCGCGACGAGCGTCTTGCGGCCCTGTCCTGCGCCGGTGAACTTCATGACGTACGAGGCGTACGAGCCGGAGGCGTCCACGGCCTCGACCACGCCGGGGAGCGAGCCGCCCTCACGCAGGGGCGTGACGTAGCGGACCGCCGTGACTTCGGTGAGCATCGCCCCAGGTTACTGACCGTCCGACCACGGAACGGCGCTGCCTCTGAACACGGAACGGCCCGGCCTCGTACTCCCTGGCATGACTACTCCCCCAGAACACCACCCCGCCCGGGTGCCCACCCCGTCCCGCCGCACCGTCGTCGCGGCCGTGGGCGCGGCGGGCGTCGCCGCGGCCCTCACGGCGTGCGGCAGCGACGACGGCTCCAAGGACACGTCACAGCCCGCCGGGGCGGCCGGTGAGACGCTCGGCACGACGTCGGAGATCCCCGTGGGCGGCGGCAAGATCTTCAAGGACGCGGGCGTGGTCGTCACCCAGCCCACCGAGGGCGAGTTCAAGGCGTTCTCGAGCCGCTGCACGCACAAAGGCTGCGCGGTCACGAGCGTCTCCTCGGGCACCATCAACTGCCCGTGCCACGGCAGCAGGTTCGCCGTCGCCGACGGCAGCGTGCGGCACGGCCCGGCCCCGAAGCCGCTGCCCGCGCTGTCCGTGAAGGTGGACGGCGACGCGCTCGAGCTGGGCGACAACTAGCTGCTCCCGCCGGGTACTTGATCCGGGGCTATTTCCACGCCCCGAGGATGTCCTCGGTGGTCGTGACCGTCGCGACCAGGGCGAGGGTGTTGCGGACCAGCACCGGCGTGTAGTCGGCGGGCACCCCCGCGATGGCGTCGGCGGGCACGACCACGCGGTAGCCCAGGTTCACGGCGTCGAACACGGCGTTGGGTATCGCCACGTTCGCGGAGACGCCGGTGACCAGCAGCGTGCGGCAGCCCAGGTTCCGCAGCAGCGGGTCGACGTCGGTGCCCGCGATCGGCGAGAGCCCGTGCAGCCGCCGTACGACGATGTCCTCCTCCGCGACCTCGATGGGCGGCGCGATCTGTACGGCCGCCGAGCCGGAGAGCTGCTGTACGGGCAGGCGGGCGGCGGCGCGGAAGAGGCGGGCGTTGTGGTTGGCGCCGCGCCCGTCGGGACGCCGCTCGGCGACGGCGTGCAGCACCTGGACCCCGCCGCGGTGGGCGGCGGACACCAGTTGGGCGACCCGGTCGAGCGCCCCCGACTCCCGTGCCTCCTGGGCGAGTTCGGGCAGCGCGCTCTCGCCGCCCACGACGCCTTGCTGGCACTCGATGGTCAACAGGGCCGTGGTGGCGGGTTCGAGAAGTTCCCTCAGCTGTTCGTTCGTCGGCATGGCGCGCGAGGCTAACGGCCATTGCGCACCGAAGGAAGAGCCAGCATCATCGGCACGGCAACTTTCTGACGAGGAGTCAGAGGTCGGGCCCGGCACCGGAGTTTCCGGTCGGACGGACCCGACGCGGCAGCCGAGGCAACGGAGGACGCATGGCCGTCACACAGCGCAGGGGCCGGAAGATCATGATGTCGCCCGCCGAGCTCGACGCGTTCCTCGCCACGGAGCGCACCTGCCGGGTGGCGACGGTGTCCAAGGACGGCGCCCCGCACGTCAGCACCCTCTGGTTCGCCTGGGACGGCACCTCGCTGTGGCTGTACTCCGTCACCCGCAGCAAGCGCTGGGCCGACCTGCGCCGCGACGGCCGGGTCGCGGTGGTGGTCGACGCGGGCGAGGAGTACGGGGAACTGCGCGGCGTCGAGCTCGCCGGCACCGTCGAGTTCGTCGGCGAGATCCCGCGCACGGGCGAACCCTGCCCCGAACTCGACGCCGTGGAACGGCAGTTCGCGAAGAAGAACTTCGACCTGGACGCGATGGTGCACGACGGCAGGCACGCCTGGGCGCGTCTTACGCCGGAGACGGTCGCGTCCTGGGACTTCCGGAAGCTGGCGGAGCTGCCGTCCCGCTGATGGCTCCTCGACCACGGCGCCCCCCCCCCGCTTCCCGGCTTCCCGGCTTCCCGGCTTCCCGGCTCCCGGCTCCCGGCTCCCGGCTCCCGGCGACGGTTACCGGCGACGGTTACCGCAACACCGCGACCGCTGACGGCTACCTCAAGCCCGCGCCCGCCGCCCGCAGCGCCTCGACCGCCGCCCTGATCGAGGGGCGGCGGTCCGCGTCGGTGCGCCAGACCACGTACACATGGCGGCGCACCCGGTGGCGGACCGGGACCGTGCGGATGCCCGTGGGCATCGGGTCGCGGCCGAGGCGGGGCGCCACGCACACGCCGAGGCCCGCCGCGACGAGCGCCAGCTGGGTGTGGTGCTCCTCCGCACGGTGCGCGATGCGCGGCTCGATGCCCTTGGAGCGCAGCGTGAACATCAACCACTCATGGCAGAACTCCCCCTCGCCCCAGGTCACCCACTCGTCCTCGGCGAACTCGTCGAGCTCCACCTCGGCTCGGTCGGCGAGGGGGTGCGCGGCGGGCATCGCCACGTCGGCCGGGTCGTCGAGGAGCGCCGCCTTCATGAGGCCGTCGGGGAGCGGCAGCGGCTTGTTGTACCAGTCCAGGACCACCGCCAGGTCGATGTCGCCGCGCACAACCGCGTTCACGCCCTGCGCGGGCTCCAACTCCTGGGAGGAGACGCGCAGTCCGGGGTGCTCGGCGCGCAGAGCGGAGAGCGTGGCCGGGAACAGCCCCCGCATAGCGGTCGGGAACGCCGCCATGCGCAGCTCGCCGACGGCCTTGCCGCGCTGCTCCTCCAGGTCGGACTGGGCGAGCTCCACCTGGGAGAGGATCCGCGCCGCGTGGTCGGCGAGCAGCCGTCCGGCGTCGGTGAGCCGTACCCCGCGCCCGTTCTTCGCGAGCAGCTGCTGGCCGACCTCCCGCTCCAGCTTGGTCATCTGCTGCGACACGGCCGACGTCGTGACGTGCAGCCCCGCCGCCGCGCCGCTGACCGAGCCGTGCCGGGCGAGGGCGTCGAGGGTACGCAGGCGCTCCAGGTTCAACATGTAAGCGATGCTACGCGATACCCCGCACGAAATATCGCTTGTACTAAGACATTGACTGAGCCATCGTTCAGCTCATGAGCACCGCTGCCGCAGACGCCACGGCTTCCCCCGCGCCCTCAGCCCCCGCCCCCTCAGCCCTTGCTCGCCCCGCCACACGCGAGCCCCTGGACCGTCTCACCAGGACGGCCCCCACCCGGCCGCGCCTCGACTGGCGCATCCGCTTCGGCGTCCTCTCCCTCGTCTGGGGCTTCAGCTTCCTGCTGATCAAGGTGGGCACGGACGGCTATGCCCCCTTCCAAGTCACCCTCGGGCGGCTCGCGTTCGGGACCGTGGTGGTCGGCGCGGTGCTCGCGCTGAAGCGGGAGCGGCTGCCGCGCGGGGCCCGCACGTGGGGCCACCTCGCAGTCGCGGCCTTCTTCCTCAATGCGCTGCCGTTCTCGCTCTTCGCCTACTCCGAGCTGACGATCCCGTCCACGCTCGCGGGGATCTGCAACGCGACGTCGCCGCTGTGGGGCATGGCGCTCTCCCTGGTCGCGCTCTCGGAGGACCGGCCGACGCGGCGCCGGGTCGCGGGGCTCGGCATCGGCTTCTTCGGGGTGCTCACGGTGCTGGGCGCCTGGCAGGGCTTCAGCGGCCTCGACCCGCTGGGCACCGCCCTCGCCCTGCTGGCCTCGCTCAGCTACCCCATCGGCTGGATCTACGTCCGTCGCACGCTGGCCGATTCCGGCTCCTCGAACCTCTCGCTCGCGGGCGCCCAGCTCTTCGTCGCCACCCTTGAACTGGCCCTGGTGACCCCGCTGTTCACGTCCGTGCCGACGCACTTCCCGATCGTCCCGCTGCTCGCGGTCATCGCGCTCGGCGCCCTCGGCACCGGCCTGGCCTTCATGATCCAGTTCAGCCTGGTCGCCGAGGTCGGCCCGACGACGGCCCAGATGGTCACGTACTTCATCCCGGTCATCGCCACGGCAGCAGGTGTCGCCCTGCTCGGCGAGCCCCTGACGTGGTCGACACCGATCGGCGCCCTGATAGTCCTGGCAGGCGCATCCCTGACCCAACCCAGGCCCGGCCACAAACATCCCTGACGCACCCGCACCCCCTGCGACACGAGCAGACGCAGATCAAACCACTGACGACGCGCCCTGCGAACAGCCCCACCGCAACACCCCCACATGCGGACAGCCGCATCTCAATCAGCCTCCCGCCCTGCGGCAGCCGCACGACGAACAGCCCCCCACCCTGCGAACAGCCGCACCGCACCCCTGCCGCCCTGCGGGCAGTCGCACCGCAACGCCCCCGCCCTGCGGACAGCCACACCACAAACAGCCCCCCACCCCGCGAACAGCCGCACCGCAACGCCTCCGCCCTGCGGGCAGTCGTGCCGCAGGGCGGCACGGGTGGGCGCAGGGCACCCCGTCGCCGGGCAGGCGAACCCCCAACGCACACCACGACGCAGCAAACCTCACCGAGAGGGCCACCAGGACACAGAGCCCCACGCCGGAGGCCCACGCCGGAGCCCCACCGCAGCGCCAAGCGGAGACCAGCCACAAACCCAACACCCAGCACCCGGGCCGCACCAACAGAACACCCATCAGTCGTAACGCCGCACCGGCCCCACCCCCACAGCCCCAGCAACCGCCCCCGCCAACACTCCGACCTCTCCCTCCCCCACCGTCGACACAGTGATCCGCACCCCCGGCCCCGCCCCCATCCGATACCGCGCCCCCGGCGCCACCGCCCACCCCGAGTGCAGCAGCCGCGCCACCGCCCCGGTCTCGTCCGGCACCGGCACCCACACATTCAGGCCACTGCGCCCGTACGCCGCGATCCCGCGCCCCGCGAGCTCCCCGATCAACGCATCCCGGCGCCGGGCGTAAGAGGCCGCCACCGCACGAGAGTCCACCGCCGCACCCGTCCACAGCGAAAGCACGGCCCGCTGCAGCAGCCGGCTCACCCAGCCCGGCCCGAGCCGCTGCCGCCCCTGGACCCGGTCGACGGTCACGGGATCCCCGGTGAGGACGGCGAGCCTCAGGTCGGGCCCGTACGCCTTGGCGGTGGACCGGACGTAGGCCCAGCTGTTCGTGGCCCCGGCCAACGGATGCAGAGGAAGGTCCACGATGCCGTGGCCATGGTCGTCCTCGACCAGCAGCACCTCCGGATACGCCTCGAGCACACGCCGCAGCGCACCCGCGCGCGCGGCGGTGATCGCGGCCCCGGTCGGGTTCTGCGCCCGGTCGGTGACGATGAGAGCGCGGGCCCCGCCCGCCAGCGCCCGCCCGACGTCGTCAGGGAGCGGCCCGTCGTCGTCGACGCCAACGGGGACCGGCCGCAGCCCGAGCGCGGGTACGAGGTCCAGCAGGCTGCCCCACCCGGGGTCCTCCATGGCCACCGCGTCCCCCGGCCGCAGATGCGCGGCGAGCACCCGCTCGATGGCGTCGAGGGACCCCGAGGTGACGGCGATCGGCCCTTCGGGAACACGGTCGGCGTCCAGGGCCAGCCGCGCGTACCGCCCCAACTCGGGCTCCACGGCGTCCTCCCCGTACAGCACGGGCCGCTCGTCGGCCTGCCGCCCGGCCGCCGCGAACGCGTCCGCGAGGGAGGGCAGCAGCGCCGTGTCGGGGTTGCCGTGCGAGACGTCCCGCACGCCCTCGGGCACGTCCGTGCGGATCGCGACCCGCGCCGTCGTGGCGGGCCGCGGGCGCACCCGGGTGCCGCGCCGCCCGGCCGTCTCGATCACGCCACGGTCGCGCAGCGTGCGGTAGGCGGCCGCGACCGTGTTCGGATTGACGCCGAGGTGCTGCGCCAACTCCCGCATGGGAGGCAGCGGTTGACCGGGCTCCAGCTCACCGGCGCCCACCGCGCGCTCCACACTGGCCGCAATCTCCGCTGCGCGCCGACCTGCGATCGGATACTCTCCTAGCACAAAACCAACTATGCACTAGGGCAATGGAGAGTGCAAATGACCGCCAGCCCGGAGACCCCCGCCACCGCGTCCCCGGACGCCGGATACGCGCCGACCGAGCACACGACCCCCACCCGCTACCGCGACCGCACCTTCTACGACCGCGCGTTGGTGCACTCGATACTCGACGAGGCATACGTCTGCCACCTCGGCTTCGTCCGCGACGGCCGCCCCGTCGTGCTGCCCACGCTCTACGCCCGCGTCGGCGAGCGGCTGTATCTGCACGGCTCCACGGGAGCGCGGGCCCAGCGCATGGCGGGCGAGAAGGACCCGGGCCTGCCGGTCTGCGTGACCGTCACCCACATCGACGGCCTGGTCCTGGCCCGCTCCTCCTTCCACCACTCGGTCAACTACCGCTCCGTGGTGATCCACGGCACCGCCGTCCAGCTCGACGACCCGGACGAGAAGCAGGCCGCCCTCGATTCCTTCGTCGACCACGTGGTGCCGGGCCGGGCCGCCGACTCCCGCCGCGCCAACGCCAAGGAGCTCGCGGCCACGTCGGTCCTCGCCCTCGACCTGGAGGAGGTCTCGGCCCGGGTGCGCGCGGGCGGCCCGGACGACGACCCCGAGGACCTGCACCTCCCGCACTGGACGGGCCTGATCCCGCTCACCAAGGGATACGGCGCCCCGGTCCCGGCCGACACCCTGGCCCCCGGCATCGAGATCCCCGACTACCTCAGGGACCTGTGACGCCGCCCCCCCCTGGAACACCGCCCGTACGGACGCCGAGTGACGACAACGACCCGCTGGACGCTGCCCTTTGAGGCAGTGCCCGAAGGGGCAATACCGTCCGTCTATTCAGAAATCTAGGGTTGTTGTCGATCATCGGAACCACACGTCAACGGGAGATTCGGCTTGAAGAAGATGGCTACCGCAACGCTGTGCGCGGCGCTGCTCATGGGCGTCGCGGCGCCCGCGAGCGCAAGCGAGCAGGCCCCCCGCCCCGGCCCCGGTGTCTACGCCAGCAACGGCGACTTCGTCCACGTGTCCTCGACCAAGCCCGCAACGGCCTCCGGGCACGGATGGTGGTTCAAGGTCAAGGGCCCCGGTTCCAAGGCCAAGGTGACCATCTGGCTCCAGACCCGGAAGAAGGGCGCCAAGAAGTGGCACACGGTCGCCAAGGGGTCGAAGACCGTCAAGCCGAGCAAGAAGCTCAACAAGGCTCCCAGCACCTGGCGAGCCAACGCCCGCAAGAAGTGTGCCAACCGCCATGTCCGCGAATGGCGCAGCGTGATCGACACTGACATCATCGGCGTCGCGGACACCCCGGAGAAGGCCGTGACCAAGGTCCGCCGCGTCAAGTGCGGGGTGTGACCGAATCCGTCTGATCTGCTGACCGGAGCCGACGTTGACGCCTTCCTCCTCTCTCTACAGCACCCGCGTGCAGACACAGGTGGTCCACCTGGTGCTGCGCCACCTGTCCCTCCCGTCGCACGGGAACACCTACATGCGGGGAGTGCTCCCACCACAGGGCGGGGAGGAAGCCGTCTGCGTCGCCGTCGGCACGAAGGACGCGTGCGCACCGGACCTGAACATCTACGAAATCCCCCTGATCCAGGACGAGATCGTCATCGCCGCCGGCGAAGTCCTCCAGATCGTGCGGGCCGCCCAGACCGCGGCAGACCCCTTCTACCGGACCTTCTACCGCGACGACGAGGGCGACCTGTCCCAGATGCCGTCCCTGACCCTTGACCTCCTCGACATCCGAGGCGACCAGGAACAGCAGGGACCGGCCGCCCTGCCCCCCGAGGCGAAGCACTCGACGGACAGGCCGAATCTGGTGGGGGTCCTCCCCCTGGCACCCGGACGTCATCGGCTGTACTGGTCGTCCGGCGACTGGCCCGGAATCATCGCCTCCGACGCCGAGACCTCCACCGGCCCCGAAGCGCTGCACACGGCCGCCGTCCACGGCCTGCCCGATGCGCGCCGCGCACAGCCTTCAAAAGACCCCCACTGCTGGAAGATCGCCCCACTGCTGGAGCCCTAGAGGCTTCCCCACGCCCCAGGGGCTCAGCAGCTCGATCCGCGCGAACCCAAGAGCCACCCCGCGCGCGGTGAGCCCACCCACGAGCCCACCGCGCCCATCGTGCCCGCCGATCACCCTGCCTACGAGGCCGCCCTCGTCACCCCCGCCCGCCGCGCCCCGACCACACTCCGCGCCTCCGCGACGGCCAGGCCCGCCACCGCAGCCAGCATCAACAAGGTGCCCGCGACGGTCGCGGCCGTCAGCTCCTCACCGAGCAGCGTGACCGCGATGGCGGCCGCACTCACCGGCTCCAGGAGCATGATCACGGACACGGTCGCGGACCGGACCACGACCGCACCGGCGAAATACAGCGCGTACGCGACCGCCGTCGGCACGGCGGCGATGTAGAGCAACAGCGCACCCACGCGCGCGGGTTCGGCGGTGTGCGGCACGAGGCCCTCCGTCAGGGCGAGCGGCAGCAGGCACAGCGACACGACGGCGAAGGACCACACCGTCGTGTCCGAGGACGCGCCCTCGCCGTCCCGGCCCCACCACCGCGTGAGCAGCGTCATGAGCGCGTACCCGGCCGCCGACGCGAGCGCCCAGGCGACCCCGGCGGGCCGCACCGTCGCGCCCCCGCCGCCGACCACGAGGACCACCAGTCCGGCGAGCGCCCCCGTCACCGCGAGGACGCCGCCGTATCCGAGCCGCTCCCCCAGTGCGTACCGCGCGCCGAGCGCGATCAGGACCGGGCCCGCGCCGAGCGTGACGACGGTGCCGACGGCGAGCCCCGTCGACTCCACGGCAGCGAAGTAGGCGGTCTGGAAGACGGCGAGCGCCACTCCCGTGACGGCGATACGGAAGACACGGCGCCGCCGCGGCCCACGCGCCGCCCCACTCCGGCGCCGCCCCGCGAGCCGGGCGGCGAGCAGCAGCGCGAACCCGCCCGCACAGCGCCAGAAGGACAGGGCGACGGGCCCCATGTCGCTGTCCCGGAAGACCAGCGAGGCACCCGCGCCCGCCGTCCCCCAGGCGACACCGGCGACGATCAGATAGACGAGCCCGCGCCCCACGGGCAGGGCCGACCCGGCGGGCCGAACCGCCGCCGGGGAGAGGTGGGTTGCCGTGCTCGCAGGCACGTCGGACACGTCGGATACATCGGACACGTTCGTCACGTGAATTCTCCGCAGAAGGTCTGAGCGAAAGCTCAAAGAAGTGCGGGCCAGGGGTCTCTCCGGACCCGGCCCTTGGCCTCGTCTGCGGGCAGCACCGTCCGGCCCGGCCACCGGCCGGGCGTGCGTCGAGGAGGGCCCGCGCTAGGCGGCGGGCGGCGGAAGGACGAGAGCGCGTGCGTGCATGAGCGCGACCCTAAGTGGCGCTGCCGCTGGGCGACAAGTGCGTTTCGGAATCCGGGACTCCAGCGGCTCCGGCCACCACCGACGGGTTCCCGGACGGGTTTCCGGACGGGTTCCCGGACGGGCTCCCGGACGACGTCCCCGACGAGGCCCCCGACGACGGCATCGCGGGCGTCGAGGACTGCGCGATGAGCGCCCCCGCGAGGACCACCGCACCACCGACGAGCTGCGGCGCCGAGAGGTGCTCACCGAGGATCACCCAGGCCAGGACGGTCGCGATGACCGCTTCGAGGCAGGCCACCACCCCCGCGACCTGCGGCGAGAGCCTGCGCACTGACAGCACGCCGGTGACGTACGCGACGACGGTGGCGATCAGCACGATCCAGCCGAGCAGCAGCCAGGCCGGCACCGTCGAGCCGTCCAGGTCCGCGCTCCCGCCGAGCACCGCCCAGTCCATGCCCCAGGGCCGCGCGACCACCGTGAGCACGGCGGCGCCGACGAGCAGCCCGTACGCGATGACGCCGAGCGGGTCGGGGGCCTCCGCCCCGGCGTCGCTGCCCTGGTCGGACAGGACGAAATAGCCGACCTGGCAGCAGGCGGCACCGAGCGCGAGCAGCAGCCCGACGGCGTCGAAGCTCAGCCCCGACCACACCTCCACGACGCAGGCGAGCCCGGCGACCGCGAGCACCACACCGAGGGCGGCGGCGCGCGACACGGGCCGCTGCTGCACGAAGCGCACCCAGGCGAGGACGAGGGCGGGCGCGAAGTACTCGATGAGCAGCGCCACTCCGACGGGGATGCGGGAGATCGAGGCGAAGTAGCAGGCTTGCACACCGGCGACGGCGAGCAGCCCGAACCCGGCGAGCAGCGCGGGCCTGCGCCGGGGCAGGTCCCGGTGGCGCCAGGCGAGCGGCAGCATCACGAGGGCGGCCCCGGCCACCCGCAGCCACACCACGTGCAGCGGGTCGAGCCCCGCCTCGATCAGCGGTTTGGCCGCGACACCGGACCCCCCGAAGGCGAACGCGGAAGCGAGCGCGAGCCCGAGCCCGACGCCGCGCGCCGACCCCCGCTCACCTGCCAGATTCTCTTCAGACGCGTGCACCGGCACATCATGGCAGCCCACGTCAGGAGCGTCACCCCCGATGACCACTGTCTCAATCGGCGGACGCAGGACCCCCGTTGCACGGTCGCGCCGGACTCACCCCGCGGCCCGGCGCCCCTCAGCTCTCAGCCCTGAGCCCTCAGCCCTCAGCCCTCAGCCCTGAAGATCGAACTCCTCGAACCCGGCATCGATCCTCGCCAGCACCGCCCGGGCATCGGCCCCGGCCCGCCCGAGCACCTCGACGGCCCGGCACTCCGGGTCCCCGACGAGCCCGGCCAGCAGGTCGACCCCGCGCGCCTGCGGCTCGCCACGCGCCCCGGCGCGCGCCAGAGCGACGTCAAGAGCGGTGGCCGCTGCGGGCGAGAGCGCGGTCTCCTTGGCGGAGCGCACCAACGGCACGGCTCCGGAGTCCTCGACGGTGCCCTGCCACTGCAGCCCGTACCCGATGCTGCGCTGCACGAGATAGCCGAGCAGCCGCGCCACCTGGTCACCGCTGTCGAGGGTGGACCGCACCTCGGGGTCGGACTCCATGAGGGAGTGCAGCAGATGAGCGGTGTCCACCTGCCGGTCACCGTCGCGCACCGCCCGCCTGCGCGCACCGGCGAGCACCGAGGCCAGCTCGGGGCTCAGCCTGGTGTCCAGTTCTGTTCGGTTCGGGCCGGTTTCGGCGTCCTGCGGGGTACGGCTTTGCACATCCCCCACCCCATCAGTCTCCGGCGGACGAGGCATCGGCGGTGCGGCCCATTTTCGCGTCCCACACAGGTTGGGCTCTCCTGCGTGGGTTGTCCTCCTTACGGATGAGATCTCGCCGTTTTCCCCGGAGGGGCGCGCGCCGTCTTGCTCCACGCCGGTGCGCAACCGCGGCGCCCCCGGCGCTCGTCCCTCACCAACATGGAGAGCAGGTGCTGGATGGTCGCCCTGCCCGCGATCGACGGCAGGCAGTACGTGTACCGCGTGTACGCCCCCGACGACGCGCTGCCCGCCGACCTCTTCTGGGATGCCTGGCACTGTCACGACGAGGGTCCCTTCCCCCGGGCCTGCGACCTCTTCGACGCGGCGGTCATTCGCCGCATCGGCTGACCCCGGCAACGCACGCCCCAGCGCCCGGCCACCCCGACTACCCGACCGCCGGCCGACTCCCGATCACCACGGTCGCCCCCAACTCCTCATCACCGACAAGGCGCGAGGCGAGCCCGCAACGCGCGACGGCCTCAAGAGCCGCGGGCGCCTGCCGCTCACTGGCCTCGAAGAGCAGATGCCCGCCCGGAGCCAGCCATCGCGACGCCCCCGCGGCCACCCGGCGCACCACGTCGAGCCCGTCCGCACCACCGTCGAGGGCGACGCGGGCCTCGTGCACCCGGGCCTCCGGGGGCAGCAACCCGATCTCCTCGCTCGGCACATACGGCACGTTGGCGAGCAGAAGCCCGACACGACCGCGCAACTCGCCGGGCAACGGCTCGTACAGATCCCCCTCGTACACAGATCCCCCGACGTCGGCGACGTTGCGCCGGGCGCACCGCACCGCCGCCGGATCGATGTCGGCGGCGTACAGCTCGACCCGCCCGACCTCCGCGGCGAGTGCGGCACCCAGCGCCCCCGAGCCACAGCACAGGTCGACGACGACGGCACCGGGCCCCACGAGCGCGGCGGCCTGTCCGACGAGGAACTCGGTGCGCCGCCGGGGCACGAAGACGCCGGGGTCCACCTGGACCCTGAGGCCGCGGAACTCGGCCCAGCCGAGGACATGTTCAAGGGGCAGCCCGTCCACGCGCCGCGCCACCATGGCGGCGAGCTCGGCGGAGGTACGAGCGGCGGAGGTGATCAACTCCGCTTCGTCCTCGGCGAAGACGCACCCGGCGGCACGCAGCCGCGCGACGACATCGACAAGCAGAACCGAACGATCAGAAGGACCATCAGCAGAACCAGAGGGACGCTGAGGAACAACAGGGGAAGCCGACATGATGAAGAGAGCCTTTCGGGACGCCTACGGGGCTCCCTCGGTCACCTGTGCCGCGCGTGCGAACCGGCCCGCACGGCCACCGGAGGAGAGCACCCGACCTGCACTGCGGTAATGGGTCTCACCTCCTTGTTCGCCGGTGCCGTCATGGGCGTCGGCCACCCTACCCGACCGGCCACGGCGACCGGCTCCACAAAACCTGACGGTTCATCAGTATTGAATGTTCCAGGCCCCACGGCTACGTTCCGCGACACCGTAGCCGCTGCGGTCCGCAGCGCCCGACGAGAAGGGGTGGTCGCATGGCCGAAGTCAGCGCGGAAGCACGGATCGAGGCACCCGCCGAGAAGGTCTGGGCGAAGCTCACCGACTTCTCGTCGTACGGCGAGTGGAATCAGACCCACACGAGCTTCCCCAAGGGCGGCCCCGAAACCCTCGAGGTCGGCGGCACCTTCGCCGAGAACATGAAGCTCATGGGCTTCCCCGCGGAGGTCAACTGGACCATCGAGGACCTGGAGACCGCCCGCACTCTGGCCATCCGCGGCAAGGGCCCGATGGGGGTCAATGTCGGCACCCGCTACACCCTGATCCCCGACGGCGACGCCACGACGGTGCGCATCAACGGCGAGTTCGCCGGCGCCGCCGTATCGCTGATGGCGGGCAAACTCAAGGACTCGGCAACCGCGGCCCTGACGGAGTCACTCCGCAAACTCTCGGCCCTGGTGGCCTGACCCCACCACACACAGCCGACCATCCACCCAACGATCACCCACCACCACCCACCCACCGATCACCGCCGCAAAAAAAGAGACGCCCCGCATCACACATGCGGGGCGCCTCATCTGCACCGGGGAACGGCACGCTCCCCGGCGGCCTTGCTCAGCTCTCATCGGCGAGGATCAGGTACAGCTTCTTGCGGGCGTCGTTGATGACGGACACCGCCTTCTCGCGCTGCTCCTTGCTGCCGGTCTTCCAGACCTGGCCGAACGCCTCCATCAGACCGAACCCGGCCTGCCGGATCTCGTTCAGCGTGTCCCAGTCGACCCCGCGCCCGGCCTCTTCCCAGGGCGCGTCGGCACCCTCGTCGGCCGCCGAACGACCCTCGTCGGTCAGCGAGAAGAGCTTCTTGCCGCCCTCGCTCGCGCTGCTGATCAGACCTTCGTCCTCCAGCAGCTGAAGGGTCGGGTACACCGAACCCGGGCTGGGCTTCCACGCCCCGCCGCTGCGCTCGGCGATCTCCTGGATCATCTCGTAGCCGTGCATCGGCCGGTCCTTGAGGAGGGCCAGGATCGACGCGCGTACGTCACCGCGCCGCGCCCTGCCGCGCGGGCCACCGCGACCACCGCGGCCACCGCCCCAGGGGCCGGGACCACCGAATCCGGGACCGAACGGCCCGAAGGCCCGCCGCCCCTCACCACCGCGACCTTCAAAACCGAAGCCACCGCGACCTTGCTGGCCGGGACCACAGGGGCCACCACGACCGTGCTCGTGTTCAAAACCGTGGGAACGCATAGCGATCACACCTTTCGTCTAGTTGATTCGCAACATCTTTGATCAGTCGCGATGCGTCAACGATATATCGGAACAGTTCGCATGGCAACCCCCCACGACCGGCAGCAGCAGCACCAACAATCCAGCCGCCCCATCGGCCCGCAGACGAGCGACGGCGCAAGGGCGGGGACGCGGCGGTATGTCCGCCCGCAGTACAGCAAGCCACCCAGGCCAGTACTCATGTACTCGCACGGCACCCCCGGCTTTTCGAGGACGGACATACCGCCGCGTCCCCGCCCGCCCCCACCGACGGACAGCGAAAGGCGCACCCCGGAAGCCGCCCCCCGAAGCGGCCCGCAGAAAGGGGTCCAATCAAGCGGAATTGGCCTTGGCAGCCCACCCACCGGACCCTCTAGCGTCGATGACATGCCGAACCAGACCCCGCCCAGCCCTCACCGCATCCGAGTGGTCGACGCCTTCACCGACCGCCCCTTCTCCGGCAACCCGGCCGGAGTCCTGCTCCTGAACGCGTTCCCCGACGACGCCTGGCTCCAGCACGTGGCCATGGAGGTCAACCACGCCGAGACGGCCTTCGCCCACCCCCTCCCCCAGGGCAGCAAGGACGCCGAGGGCAACGAGGCCGACTGGGCTCTCCGCTGGTTCACCCCCACCACCGAGGTCGACATGTGCGGCCACGCAACACTGGCGACGGCCCACGTCCTGCACACCACGGGCCGGACTACGGCACAGACCACGGCACAGGCCACGGGCCGGACCAGCGCCCAGCCCACAGGCCGAGTCCGCTTCACCACCCGCAGCGGCATCCTGACGGCGACCACCACCGAGGACGGCACGATCACCCTCGACTTCCCCACGGCCCCGCTCACCCCGACAACCACCCCCGACGGCGTGGCCGAGGCCCTGGGCGCCACCCCCGTCTCCGTCCACGACACCGGCCCGAACGTGGGCGACCTCTTGGTGGAGCTCCCCGACGAGAAGACGGTCCGCGCCCTCACCCCCGACCACAAGGCCCTCATTCAGCACTCACGCCGCGGCATCATCACCACGGCCCGCGCCGAAGACCCCACGGGCGACTACGACTTCATCTCCCGCTGCTACTTCCCGCGCGTGGGCATCGACGAGGACCCGGTCACGGGCAGCGCCCACACGGCCCTGGCCCCGTTCTGGTCGGAACGCCTGGGCCGCACGCACCTCACGGGCCTCCAGGCTTCCCCGCGCGGCGGCCTGGTCCGCACCGAACTCCGCGGCGACCGCACCCTGTTGAGGGGCAAGGCGGTCACGGTGATCGAGGGCGACCTCTTCGCCTGAGAAGACTCCCGCCGACACAACAAGACAAGAGGGGCGTACGGACCCCGTACGCCCCCACAAAGCCCACCACCGGCCACCGGCCACCGGCCACCGGCCACCAGCCAAAGATCACCCCGTGGGCAACCACCCCACCCTCCCAGCCAACAACGCATACCCCACAAACGCCCCGATATCGAGCAGTGAGTGCGCCACCACCAACGGCCCCACCCGCCCCCACCGCCGATACAGCAGCACGAACACCACACCCATCGCGAGGTTGCCCAGGAACCCACCGATCCCCTGATACAGGTGGTACGAGCCGCGCAGCACCGAGCTCCCGATCAGCGCGGCCATGGGCGTCCACCCCAACTGCCCCAGCCTGCGCAGCAGATACCCGAGGACGATCACTTCCTCGAGCACGGCGTTCTGCACCGCGGACAGGACGAGAACCGGGTACTTCCACCACACACCGGGCAACGCCTCAGGCACCACCGTGAGGTTGAACCCCAGCCCCCGCGCCCCCAGGTAGAACGCGATCCCGATGCTGCCGATCACGGCGGCGACGCCCGCCCCGCGCCCCAGGTCCGGCCAGGGCCGGCTCCGGTCCAAGCCGAGCGTCCGCAGCCCCGCGCCCTCCCGCGTGAGGAGGTGCGCGACCAGCGCCACCGGCACCAACGCGGTCGCGATTCCGAACAATTGCCACGCGAGATCAAGCCAGGGCCGCCCGGGCGCGGCCGAGGCGTTCATCGTCGCCGCCTGCTCCTTGAGACCCCCCGGTTTGGTGACCGACCCGACAAAGCTGATCAGCGCGGACACTCCGCTCGCCCCGAGCGAGAGCGCCAGGACAAGCAGGGTCTCGTTCCGGAAAATCTTCCGCGACAGCCGCTCCACGGGAAAAGAACCGGCCATTGGCCCCGGCTCCGCTTGCACACCAGCCTCCAGTTGAGTAATCCCGCCTCATCCCCATCTTCGTCCCGCTAGGGTCTCGAATGAAGTTACGAAGATCGTGCGCGACAGGCCGAGGGGGGACGGGCGCCGCACCGGTGGCGCCGCCCCCTCTTTCCTTGCCTTTGACTCAAGGAGGGGCACCACCGCCATGGGACGTCACAGCTTGCCCGATGAGTACGAGAGGGGTGCGGCCGACCCGCGTCCGCGCGCCCGCGGCCGCTCGGTGGCCATCGCCACCGCCCTCGTACTGGCGGTCGCTGGAGGCACAGCCGTCGCGGTGCGCAGCGGGCTCATCTCCTTCGGCGGCACCTGCAGCGACGACGCGGTGCGCCTCGATGTCGTCGCCGCCCCCGACATGGCCCCGGCCCTGCGCGAGGCGGCCGACCACGCCCGGGAGAACGAGATCACGTCCGACGGCCACTGCATGGACGTACGGGTCTCCGCCCGCGACTCCTACAAGGTCGCGGACGAGCTGCGGTCGGGCAAGGACAAGCCCGGCTACGAGGTGTGGGTGCCGGACTCGGACCTGTGGGTGCAGCGCGTCGCGATGGGCGGCAAGCAGAACAAGCTCACCCCGACCGGGAACATAGCCTCCTCGCCGATCGGCATCGGCATGGTCCCGAAGGCCGCCGAGTCCCTCGGCTGGCCCGAGAAGACGTACACCTGGCCGGAGTTGACCGGCGCCGCACTCAAGGGCGACAAGCTGCGCCTCGGCGCCGCCGACCCGGCGCGCAGCGCGACCGGCCTGCTCGCCCTCACCCAGCTCGGCGCCGGCGAGAAGAAGTCCGGCTCCAAGGACAGTGTCCAGGCCGCCGCCATGGCCAAGGCGCTCGCCAAGCGCACCTCCGACAACGACGCCCAGCTCATGGACACGCTGGCCCGCGACTCCTCGGGCACCGAGCAGGGCAATCCGCGCCGCAACCAGGCCCTGGT
The DNA here is from genome assembly GCF_042740175.1 of Streptomyces sp. NPDC059009. Lineage (NCBI taxonomy): Bacteria > Bacillati > Actinomycetota > Actinomycetes > Kitasatosporales > Streptomycetaceae > Streptomyces > Streptomyces sp. NPDC059009. Next base: position 79,774 of record NZ_JBHYJB010000044.1, read on the forward strand.
CCTCTCCGAGCAGGCCGCGTTCGCACACAATGCCTCGGCCGGAGACGACGCCGACCTCGACCTCTTCTACCCCAAGGACGGCTCGCCGCGCCTCGACTACCCGTACGCCCTGGTCGAGGAGGACAGCCTCAGCACCGACCAGAGCCGGGCCGCCCTGCGCTTCATGACGCTCTTCAGCGGCGACGAGGGCCGCAAGATCCTCGCCAAGCACGGCTTCCGGACCGAGAGCGGCGAGGATCCCTCGGACCAGCTGGTCTCGGCGGCGGGCGGCCGCACCCCGCAGCCGTACGCGATGGAGGCGTCCGACCCGCCCTCGGACAAGGCCGTCCAGGAGGCCCTCGGCATGTGGACGATCACGGTCCAGAGCGCCCGGCTCTCCACCGTGGTCGACGCCTCCGAGTCGATGGGCCAGATCGTGCCGGGCCGCGGCCAGTCCCGTATGGAGGTGACGAAGGCGGCGCTGATCCAGGCCCTTTCACAGTTCACCGACGAGGACGAGATCGGACTCTGGAAGTTCGCCACCCACCTGGACGGAACCCGCGACTACCGCAAGCTCGTCCCCACCGAGCGCCTCGGCGACCGCAAGGGCGACGGCACCCAGCGGGACAAGCTCACGGAGGCGTTCAGCTCGCTCCAGCCCGTGCCCGGCGGCGCGACCGGCCTCTACGACACGACGCTCGCCGCGTACAAGGAAGCCCGGTCCTCGTACGGGAACGGCAAGTTCAACGCCCTCGTGGTGCTGACCGACGGGGTCAACCAGGACCAGGGCAGCATCTCGCGCAGCAACCTCATCTCCCAGCTGGAGAACCTCGCCGACCCCAAGCACCCGCTCCCGATCATCGCCATCGCGGTCGGCCCCGACGCCGACAAGGACGAGGTCAAGCAGATCGCCGAGGCGACCGGCGGCTCGGGCCACCAGGTCGACGACCCGGCCCAGATCCGCACGGTCATCCTCAAGGCCATCATGGAGGCGGGCAGCCGCGCCTGAGCCCGCGGGGCGGCCCGGCACGCGTCGGCGGATCCGGCGGCGGCCGGGCCCGCCAAGGGCGATCCGCGGCACTGCTTCCTCTTGAGCGCCACGCATCCACGTGCGCCTCACCCCGCTCAACAACGGCGCAGTCGCGAGCTCACGGCCCGGCCACCGCACCCGCTCACCCCAGCGGCAGCGCCGGCTCCCGCAGCCCCACCGGCCAGGTGTGCACGGGCTCGCCGCTGTGCATCAGCTCGCGGTAGCGCCGCGTCGTGGCGGCGAGCGCCGCATCCCGGTCCAGGCCCCGCTCCAGGGCCCGGTGGTACGTGGTGGCCTGCCACGATGCCCCGTTCATGCGCCGCTTGCACCGCTCCTCGATCACCCCGAGATACAGGTCGCGGTCGGCGGGCTCGACACCCCACGCGTCGAGCCCGGCCGCCGCGAGGGGCAGCAGCTCATCGCGTACGAGGGAGACGGCCGGGACCTCCGTCGTGCCGTGCCGGCCGCGGCGCGGCCACCGCAGCCGGGCCTCGATGCCATGGCGGCACGCGGCGTCGAAGTTGCGGGCGGCCGCCTCGAAGGGCAGGCGCGCCCACACGGGCCGCGCCTCCTCGGCCAGGGCGCGCACCAGCCCGTAGTAGAAGGCCGCGTTGGCGACGACGTCGGTGACGGTGGGTCCGGCCGGCAGCACACGGTTCTCCACGCGCAGGTGCGGGACGCCGTTGGCGATGCCGTACACGGGGCGGTTCCAGCGGTACACGGTGCCGTTGTGCAGGACGAGTTCGGCCAGATGCGGCACCCCGCCCGCGTCCAGGACGCGCTGCGGGTCCTCGTCGTCGCAGATGGGCAGGAGGGCGGGGAAGTAGCGCAGGTTCTCCTCGAAGAGGTCGCGCGGAGAGCTGATCCAACGCTCCCCGAACCAGGTCCGCGGCCGCACTCCCTGCGCCTGGAGCTCGGGCGGCCGGGTGTCCGTGGACTGCAGGAAGAGCGGCGGCCGCGACTCGCGCCACAGCTCGCGGCCGAACAGGAACGGCGCGTTGGCGCCCACCGCGACCTGCGCGGCGGCGATGGCCTGCGCCGCGTTCCACACCGCCGCGAACCGGCCGGGCGTGACCTGGAGGTGCAACTGCACGGAGGTGCAGGCCGCTTCGGGCGCGATCGACGCGGCGGTGCAGTTCAGCCGCTCGACGCCCTCGATATCCAGGACGAAGTCCTCGCCGCGCGCCGCCACGATCTGGTCATTGAGCAGGGCATAGCGGTCCACGTCGGAGAGATTCCGGGAGACCAGGTGCTCTCGCCCCAAAGTCGGCAGAATGCCGATCATCATGATCCCTGCGGCCACCTCGTTGGCTTTGCGCTCCGCATAGTTGAGGCCGGTACGGAGTTCCTCCGCGAGCCGGTCGAGAACGCGTCCGCCAAGCCGGTGCGGGGCGATATTCACTTCCAGGTTGAACATTCCGAGTTCCGTCTGGAAATCGTGGCTCGCTATCCTCTCGAGTACTTCCTTGTTCATCATCACCGGCAGCCCGTCGGACCCCGCGAGATTCAGCTCTATCTCCAGCCCCATCAGGTTCTTGGGCCGGTCGAAGCGCCCCTCGTCGAGGAGCCGGACGAAGCCGTCGAGACACTGCCGGAGCTTCCTGCGGTAGCGCTGACGATCGGACAGGTCGACCGCTCCCGCCACGACCTTCTCGCCCATCGGGGATCCCTTCAGCGGATGGGCAGCCAATGATCCGGCCGCTGTGTCACGGGGGATGATGCCCAGGCAATGTGATCGATAACGCCCCGCACATGCCCACGGCCAAGTACGCTCGGTGCAGCAACCACGGGGCACATTCGCCAGGCATGACACAGAGCGGAAGTTCCGCTTCAGTGGCCCCTGGTGAAAAACACCGAAAAGAATCGGCCGTCCACTGCCGGGGCATTCCCCGAGGTCGCCGCCTCAACTCCTCGCGAAATCAGGATGATTCGCCTCCCGAGCACGACCGGTTGCCGTCTTGCTGGCAATATAGGGCGCGACTAGAGGAAACCTCGTCTGAACACCTGTCGTATAAACTTCGCGAAGAAGGCGGAGAGTTGGCGCTCGCGGTACTTTGCCCCCCGCGCCTCTAGCCCAGAGCTGACAGCGCCGTCCGCTTGTGCCCCCGCATCGCCGTGCCTGTCGAATGAGAGAGGCGACTCACCATGCCGCTGCATGTCCCCCCGGCTCCCGCGCCAGCCCTGCGCAGCGTTCTCGCGGCCCTCGGTTCCCCCACCGCCGTCCGTGAGGCCCGCACCCCGTCCCTGCGTACCGCCCAGGGACCCGTGAGCCCCCAACTCCCGCTGCCCGTCCACGTCCTGGACCGCATCACCGCCGCGGGCACCTCACCCACCCGCCTCGCGGGCTGGCGCTTCCTGATCCACTGCGGGGACCGCGCGGTGGCCGCGGCCGACACGATGCTCACGCCCGACGGCTGGGCGTTCTCCCACTTCTTCGAGGGCCCCTACGTCGCCTCCACAGAGCGCGCGCTCCGGCACGCGGAGACCACCCTCACCGCGTACCAGCCCCGGCTGCTCTCCGTGCCCGAGCTCTACATGCTCACCCTCTGGCTGCACGCCGACTGCACCGACGACGGCGCCGAGGGCCACCTCGCCCCCACCGACCTCCTGGTGCCGCTCGCGCCCGCCCCGCCCGGCATCACGGCGCACCGCAGGCACCGCGCGGCCGACCTGCTCCCGGTGCTCACCCACCGGCTGACCCCGGCCCCGCTGCTCGGCTCCCCCGCCTGAGCCGACGCCACCCGCACCGCCCCGTGCCCCCCCCCACCCCCCCCCGCGGGGCACGGCGCAGCCCCCACCCAACCCCCCAATCCCCCGGACGGTCTGTTAAAAACCAATGCGAGCCCCCGAGACCCGCAGAA